>JANMKM010000026.1:0-8507 GCA_031372035.1 Rhodoferax sp.
ACCATTGCCCGGCTGGAGTATGGGCGCTACCGGGATGTTCCAGCGGCCACGAGCCGCGGCCAATGACGGCGATGGCCAGCACAGGAATGGAACACAGCATGAACGAAACCGTGAAATACGCCGTGGACGGCGATGTTGCCGTGCTCACGATGGACCGGCCGCCCATCAACGCGCTCGGTGCCGACCTACGGGTCGCACTGGCAGCACACCTGGAGCGCGCAGTTGGCGACACGGCGGTGCGTGCCGTGGTTTTGATCGGCACTCCGCGGGCCTTTTCCGGTGGTGCTGACGTGATGGAATTCGGTACGCCCAAGGCGGCCCGGGAGCCGGGCCTGCGCAGCGTGATCGAGTTGATCGAGAGCGCGAGCAAGCCGGTGGTGGCGGCCATCAGCGGGCAGTGCCTGGGCGGTGGACTGGAGTTGGCGCTGGGCTGCCACTACCGGGTGGCGTTGACCGACGCCACCCTGGGTTTGCCGGAGGTCAAGCTGGGTCTGCTGCCCGGTGCCGGGGGCACACAGCGGCTGCCGCGGCTGCTGGGTCTGGAAGCGGCGTTGAACATGATCGTCACTGGCAAGACGGCCAAGGCCGGCAGCTTTGCGGGCACAGGCCTGATCGACGCTGTCGTGCCGGGTGAACTGCTGACCGGTGCGGTGGCCTTTGCCCGCCAGTGCCTGTCTGATGGCCGACCGCTCAAGCGGGTGCGCGATCTCAAGGTGCGCGACCCGCAGGCCGAGGCCTATTTGCAGTTTGCGCGCAACACCGTGGCTGCTACTTCGAAAAACTACCCGGCACCGCTGCGCTGCCTGGAGGCGGTGGCCGCGTCCGTGAGCAAACCCTTTGACGAGGCGATACGGCTGGAGCGCGAGGGCTTTCTGGCGCTGATGGTCACGCCCGAATCGCGGGCGCTGCGGCACGCCTTTGCGGCCGAACGCGCCGCGGCACGGATCACCGGTCTGGACGCTGGTGTGGCCTTGCGCCCGATGGCGTCGGTGGGCGTGATCGGTGCCGGCACCATGGGCGGCGGCATCACGATGAACTTCGTCAATGCCGGCATTCCCGTGGTGCTGCTGGAGACCCGGCAGGAGGCGCTCGACAAGGGCCTGGCCACGATCCTGGGCAACTACCAGAACTCGATGAAGAAGGGCAAGCTGACGCAGACCCAGGTGGACAGCCGGATGCAGCTGATCCGGCCCACGCTGGACTACGCCGGCTTCGCTGCGGTGGACCTGGTGATCGAGGCCGTGTTCGAGAACATGGAGGTCAAGGAGCAGGTGTTCAAACAGCTCGATGCCGTGACAAAGCCGGGTGCCATCCTGGCGTCCAATACGTCGGCGCTGGACCTGAACGCCATTGCCGCCTTCACCAGCCGACCGCAGGACGTGATCGGCCTGCACTTTTTCAGCCCGGCCAATGTGATGCGCTTGCTGGAAGTGGTGCGTGGCACGCACACGGCGCCGGATGTGCTGGCCACCTGCATGGCACTGGCCAAGAGCATCGGCAAGGTGGCGGTGGTCTCGGGCGTGTGTGACGGCTTCATCGGCAACCGCATGCTGGCGCGT
Organism: Rhodoferax sp.; assembly: GCA_031372035.1. Taxonomy (GTDB): domain Bacteria; phylum Pseudomonadota; class Gammaproteobacteria; order Burkholderiales; family Burkholderiaceae_C; genus CAISIP01. The sequence goes on from JANMKM010000026.1 coordinate 1,560, forward strand.
TATGGTGCGGCGGCCAATGGTCTGCTGGGGCAGGGTGCCTTGCCACAGCAGGTGGACGGCGCACTGCAAAAGTTCGGCATGGCGATGGGGCCGTTTCGCATGGGCGACCTGGCCGGACTGGACATCGGCTGGGCCGGGCGCAAACGGCGTGCGGCGCAGAACCCTGGCACCTACCAGCCGGTTGTGGCGGACCGGATCTGCGAGGCCGGCCGCTACGGCCAGAAGACGGGTTCCGGCTGGTACCGCTATGAGGCTGGCAAGCGCGACCCGATTCCCGACCCGCTGGTCGAAGGCCTGATTGCCGAATACCGCAGTGCCAACGGCCTGGTGGCCCGCGCCATCAGTGATGCCGAGGTGGTGGAGCGCTGTATTTACGCGCTGGTGAACGAGGGTGCGCGCATCCTGGCCGAGGGCATAGCCCAGCGCGCATCGGATATCGATACCGTGTACCTCAATGGCTACGGCTTCCCGCTGCACCGTGGTGGCCCGATGTTGTATGCCGACATGGTGGGTTTGCCCAACGTGGCACGGCGGCTGCGCCAGTTTGCCGCCGAGCCGGGAGCGGAAGCCTGGTGGCAGCCGGCACCGCTGCTGCAGCAACTCGCCGACGACGGCAAGACCTTCAACCAGGGGTAGGCCATGACCGAAGCCGTCATCGTTTCCACCGCGCGCACCGGACTGGCCAAGAGCTGGAAGGGTGCCTTCAACATGACCTATGGCGCCACCCTGGGTGGCCACGCGGTGCAGCACGCCGTGGCCCGTGCCGGTGTGGACCCGGCCGAGGTCGAGGACTGCATCCTGGGTGGCTCGTTGTCCGAGGGCACCACGGGTGGCAATGTTGCCCGCACGGCGGCGCTGCGGGCCGGCCTGCCGGTGACCACGGCTGGTGTCACTATCAACCGCTTCTGTTCCTCGGGTCTGCAGGCCATTGCCATGGCGGCGCAGCGCATCATCGTGGACCAGGTGCCGGTGATGGTGGCCGGTGGCCTGGAATCCATCTCCTGCGTGCAGAACGAGACCAACCGACACATGCGCGTCGACCCCTGGCTGCAGAAGCACAAGCCCGAGATCTACTGGACCATGCTGCAGACCGCCGAGATGGTGGCCAAGCGTTACAACATTTCCAAGGAGGCACAGGACGCCTATGGTGTGCGCAGCCAGTTGCGGGCCGCTGCAGCGGCCGCGGCCGGCAAGTTCGACGCCGAGATCGTGCCCATGACCACCGTGATGGGCGTGGTTGACAAGGCCAGCGGCGCGATCACGCGCAAGCAGGTCACGATCTCCGCGGACGAAGGCATACGACCGGACACCACGCTGGAAGCCGTGGCGAAGATCCGCGCGGCCCTGCCAGGCGGCGTGGTCACGGCCGGCAATGCCAGCCAGTTCTCGGACGGCGCCTCGGCTTGCGTGCTGATGAATGCCAAACTGGCTGAGCAGCGCGGGCTGCAGCCGCTCGGCGCCTTCCGCGGTTTTGCCGTGGCGGGTTGCGAGCCGGACGAGATGGGCATTGGCCCGGTGTTTGCCGTGCCGCGCTTGCTGCAGCGCGCCGGCCTGAAGGTGCAAGACATCGGCCTGTGGGAGCTGAACGAGGCCTTCGCCTGCCAGGTGATCTACAGCCGCGACAAGCTGGGCATTGCGGACGAACTGCTCAACGTCAACGGCGGCGCCATTGCGGTGGGTCACCCGTATGGCGTCAGCGGCTCGCGCCTGACCGGCCACGCCCTGATCGAGGGCAAGCGCCGCGGCGCAAAGTATGTGGTGGTGACCATGTGCATCGGTGGCGGCCAGGGCGCTGCCGGCCTGTTCGAGGTGTACTGAATATGGCCGAGTCCTTTGACGCCTTCACCGGCACCCGGGCCGTCGCGCCGCAGCATGCCTTTCCCGTCGACCGGCTCGATGCCTACATGCGTGCCCATGTGCCGGGCTACAGCGGTACGCTGCAGGTCGAGCAGTTCAAGGGTGGCCAGTCGAACCCGACCTTCAAGCTCAGTGCCGGTGGCGTGCAGTACGTGATGCGGCGCAAGCCGCCGGGTGTGCTGCTGCCTTCGGCCCATGCGGTGGACCGGGAGTTCCGTGTCATCAGCGCGCTGGCCGGTACCGATGTGCCAGTGCCGCGCGCCTTTGCGCTGTGCGAAGACCCGGCCGTGATCGGCACCGCCTTCTACATCATGGACTGCGTCGAGGGCCGGGTGCTGTGGGACCCGACGCTGCCGGCGTTGACGCCACCCGAGCGCGCTGCCCACTTCGACGAACTGGGGCGGGTGATTGCGGCCTTGCACCGGGTCGACCCGGTGGCGGTGGGCCTGGGCAACTATGGCAAGCCCGGCAATTACCTGGCGCGCCAGGTGGAGCGCTGGAGCAAGCAGTACCGTGCCGCCGAGACCCAGACCATTGAGGCCGCCAACGCCCTGATGGACTGGCTGCCGCAGCGCATACCGCATGGTGAAGCGGTGGGCATCGTGCATGGCGACTACCGCTTCGACAACGTGATCTTCCACCCGACCGAGCCGCGCATCGTGGCGGTGCTGGACTGGGAACTCTCCACCCTGGGCCATCCGCTGGTGGACTTTGCCTACCACTGCATGACCTGGCACATGGCTGCCGGCAGCGCACGTGGCCTGGCAGGCCTGAACCTGCCAAGCCTGGGCATTCCCACCGAGCAGCAGTACCTGCAGACCTACCTGGGCCGCGTTGGCCGTGCCGACATCGGTGCTGTCAGTGCCGCGGACTGGAACTACTACCTGGTGTTCAACATGTTCCGCCTGGCCAGCATCCTGCAGGGCATCATGGCGCGGGCACTACAGGGCAATGCGTCGAACGCATCTGCGCTGGAAGCCGGCAAACGGGCCCGGCCGCTGGCCGAGCAGGCCTGGGCGCTGGCGCAACAGCTGCATGTGTAGCCCGGCACACCAGCCCGAACCCGGGCAGAATCCGCAGGCTGACAGGTTCTGAGCCCACAAGGAGACACGCATGGTTGAACTCAACGTGAATGGCAAGGCGCTGCAACTCGATATCGAGCCCGACATGCCGTTGCTATGGGCTCTGCGCGAAGTGGTGGGCATGACCGGCACCAAGTACGGATGCGGCATCGCCCAGTGCGGCGCCTGCACCGTGCATGTGAACGGCGAGGCGGTGCGCTCCTGTTCGATACCAGCCTCCGCTCTGGTGGGCACGCGTATCACCACCATCGAAGGCCTCACGCCCGACAGCAGCCACCCGGTGCAGAAGGCCTGGGGCGCGCTGGACGTGCCGCAGTGCGGTTACTGCCAGTCGGGCCAGATCATGGCGGCGGCGGCCCTGCTCAAGGCCAAGCCGAAACCGACCGATCAGGACATTGACGATGTCATGACCAACATCTGCCGCTGTGGTACCTACCAGCGCATCCGTGCCGCCATCCATCTGGCGGCCGGCACCAGCAGATCCGCCAGTGCCGACGTGCACGAGCTGGCCTGGACCCTGCAGCGCGCCTGAGGAGCATGAGCATGAACACATCCTCATCCGCATCGGCACAGTCCGGCATGGCGCTGGACCCCACCCCTTCCAGCGATGCGGCGGCCGACGGCCTGACGCGCCGCGGCTTTGTCATCGGCACCGGCGCCCTGGCCAGCGGCGGCCTGGCGCTGGGCTTGCAACTGGCATCACGGCCAGCATTGGCACAGACCGTGGGGCCGGCAGTGGCCAGCGGCGACGTGGAGGTCAACGTCTGGGTGGTGATCAAACCCGACAGCAGCTGTGTGGTGCGTGTGGCCCGTTCCGAGATGGGGCAGGGCACACGAACCGGCCTGGCCCAGCTGGTGGCCGAGGAGCTGGAATGTGACTGGGCGAAGATCAGCACCGAGTCGCCCACGCCGGGCCAGAGCCTGGCGCGCAAGCGCGCCTGGGGCGAGATGTCCACTGGCGGCAGCCGTGGCATCCGCACCTCGGAAGACTATGTGCGCCGCGGCGCTGCGGCGGCCCGCATCATGCTGCTGCAGGCTGCGGCCAAGCTGTGGGGCGTGCCGGCGGACCAGCTCTATGTCTCCAAAGGCGTGATCAGCCATGTGGCCAGCGGCCGCAGCGTGCGCTATTGCCAGATTGCCGCCGATGCGGCCAAGCTGCCGCCGCCGGACCCCAAGAGCATCACGCTCAAGGACCCGCGCACCTGGAAGGTCGCTGGCCTGCCGATGAAACGGCTGGACACGGCCGACAAGCTCAATGGCGCCAAGGTCTACGGTGCGGACCTGCGGCTGGACGGCATGCTGTGTGCTGCCATCCGCGACTGCCCGGTATTTGGCGGCAAGCTGTTGAGCTTTGATGCGGCCAAGGTGCAAGGCATGCGCGGCGTCAAGCAGGTGCTGCGGGTGGATGGCAGCACGGTGGCGGTGGTAGCTGACATCTGGTGGCGCGCCAAGAAGGCGCTGGACGCCCTACCCATCGTCTGGGACGAAGGCCTGAGTGCGCGCATTTCCAGCAGCAATATTGGAGAGTACCTGCAGACCGGCTTGATGGCCGGTGGCGAGCCGGGCACGTTTGCCGGACGGGTGGAGGGCGACGCCCGCGGCGCCATCACGGCCGCCGCCAAGCGTGTGGACGCGCAATACAGCACGCCGTTTCTGGCGCATGCCACGATGGAGCCGATGAATTGCACGGTGCGCCTGACCGAAGGGCGGGCCGAGGCCTGGGTGCCGACGCAGAACGGCGAGGCCTCGCACGCGGCCCTGGCCGAATCCACCGGCTTGCCGCTGGCCAGCTGCGAGATCTACAAGATGGACCTGGGCGGCGGCTTTGGCCGGCGCGGCGGCACGCAGGACTATGTGCGCCAGGCCGTGGCCATTGCCAAGCAGCTGCCGCCGGGCACACCGCTCAAGTTGCTGTGGAGCCGCGAGGAAGACCAGGCGCATGACTTCTACCGCCCGATCTCGCAATGCAAGCTGTCGGCGGGGCTGGACGAGAAAGGCAATCTGACCAGCTTGTATGTGCGCTCCTCCGGTCAGTCGATCAACGCCTGGCTGTCGCCGCAGGCCATCAAGGACGGCAAGGACGAGCGTCAGGTGCAGGGCTGGTACCGGCAGCCGGGCGATGCGCAGCTGGGCTACACCGTGCCCAACCTGCTGGTGGAGTACGTGATGCGCAACACCCACGTGCCGGTGGGGCCGTGGCGCGGCGTCAACACCAACCAGAACGGCTTCTACATGGAGTGCTTCATGGATGAAGTGGCGCGGGCTGCCGGCCGGGACCCGGTGGAGTTCCGCCGCGCCCTGATGGGCCAGCACCCGAAGCACCTGGCCGTGCTCAATGCCGCGGCCGAGAAGGCCGGCTGGGGCAAGCCGCTGCCCGCCGGCGTGCACCGCGGCGTTGCGCAGTTCATGGGCTATGGCAGCTATTCCGCGGCGGTGGCCGAGGTGTCGGTGAGTCCCCAGGGTCTGGTGAAGGTGCACCGCATGGTGCTAGCGCTGAACTGCGGCCACGCCGTGAACCCGGACCAGATCGCGGCCCAGGTGGAGGGTTCCGTGGCCTACGGCCTGAGTGCCACCTTCTTCGGCGAGATGACGCTGAAGGACGGCCGCATGCAGCAGCTGAACTTCGACACCTACCCCGTACTGCGCCTGGCCGGCATGCCCAAGGTGGAGACCGTGATCGTGCCCAGCTATGACTTCTGGGGCGGTGTCGGCGAGCCCACGATCTGCGTGGTGGCGCCAGCCGTGGTGAATGCCATCAGCGCGGCTGCGGGCAAGCCGGTGCGCCATCTGCCGTTGAAGAACCAGGGCTTCAGTTTCGTGTGAAGGATTGCTGCGTGGTGTGGGCGAAGCCATGGGCAGGCAGTCGTCGTCGCTAGCGGTGCGCTGGTGTCCATTGCAAGCAAATCTGAACTCTGGAAATTCAAGGCCGCTGCCCGGGCTACCGCCATCAAGGATCGGCGCGTCAACATACGCTTGTCGTCTGGCGATCTGCAGGACATTCAGGTCAAGGCGCTATAACAGGGGCTTCCTTACCAAACGCTGATTGCCAGTGTCCTGCACAAATACGTCACTGGACGTCTGGCGGACCGCGAGCCTGCGCAACGTGGGGCCGAGCCTTTGCACAAGTCTCGGCTTGGTCGCATCAGCAACAAGGGCGCTTGAGGTCTCCTCGTGGCTGTTCCCCAGCCGGGGTGGTCGCGGAAGTTGATGCGTGACTACTGATCGCACAAGTTCCGGGGCCAACCGTCTTTCAGCAACTTTGGAGCTAGGACTGTGAAGCACATGCATATCGATTCATCAACCGTCACCCTGCGTGAAATCACCGCTGACACGGTGCGCGCCATCACCAATCTTTCGGTGGCGGAGAGCCAGAGTGGTTTTGTCGCGCCCAATGCGGTGTCACTGGCCCAGGCACTGTTCGCAACGGAGGCCTGGTACCGCGCCATCTATCTGGCGGAGGAGCCCGTTGGATTCGTCATGCTGGAAGACCAGTCTCTGCTTGCTGCGCCGCCGGCAGCGCCGACGATCACCGTGTGGCGTTTCATGATCGACGCCCGATTCCAGGGCAGGGGCATTGGCCGCGCAGCGTTGCTGTTGGTGATCGAGCATGCGCGCAGCAGGAAGCTGTTTCCTTCGCTGGAGCTTTCCTACGTGCCCGGTCCTGGCTGCCCCGAGCCCTTCTATCTGGGCCTCGGCTTTCGGCACACGGGCAGGCTCGACGGGGTGGAGGTGGTGCTCTCGCTACCCTTGGGGGTGCCTTGATCATGATGGCACCATACGAAAAATTCCGGCGCCAGCGCGGTGGTTTCAACAAGGGAACGGTGCCCAACGAAGTGGTCCGACAAGCGCCGCGAGATTGAATACAAGTACGACTACCGGTACTCGCAGCTCATCCGCGTGTTCGTTACCCTGCTGCGGGAAGGCCGGCTATCGGTGGAAGACTTGGGCGGCTTCTCGGAGGACAAACGGGCCCTCATGGAGCGATACGCAGCGCTGTAGCCCATGCGTC
>JANMKM010000071.1:0-4334 GCA_031372035.1 Rhodoferax sp.
CGTCCATCAGCCCGGACGGGCGCTCGCTGGCCTATATTTCGCGGATCAACGGTGCCTTCAAGCTGCATGTGATGGACCTGGCCAGCGGCAACGCCCAGGCCATCACTGACACCGTAGCAGACGAGCGGCCGAGTTTTGCGCCGAATGGCAAGCTGATCGTCTACGCCACCCAAATCAGTGGCCGCGAAGCACTGATGACCACCACCCCGGATGGCAGAATCAAGGCGCGGCTGGCCGGGCAGGGTGGCGACATCCGGGAGCCGGACTGGGGCCCGTTTGCCCGGCAATGACCTACTTTGTGAAGGAGCTCGTTATGAATCGCATCATCTTGTGCTGTGCTGTTGCGGCGCTGGTGGCTGCTTGCAGCACGCCCGTCAAGCTGGATCCGACACCGGTGGAGGACAAGTCCGGGGTGGCGGTGACGCAGGGGGCACGGGCCCAGCCGCCGGATTCGACCGTGGGAGCGGCAAACCGCGTGACGCCGGTGAACCTGTCTCCCGTAAGGCCGCCAGACGCTGCACCGCAGGCCGGCCCGAACATCGTCTACTTTGATTTCGACAGCTTCGAGATCAAGCCCGAGTTCGAGCGCGTCATAGCCTCCCACGCCCGCTCCATCAAGGCCGAAAAGGCCCGCAAGGTGGTGGTGGAAGGCCATACCGACGAGCGTGGTGGCCGGGAATACAACCTGGCATTGGGACAGAAGCGCTCCGAGGCGGTGCGCCGCGCGCTGGGCCTGCTGGGTGTCAGTGAATCGCAGCTGGAGGCTGTGAGCTTCGGCAAGGAAAAGCCGGCAGCGCAGGGCAGTGACGAGCAGGCCTGGGCCAAGAACCGCCGTGCCGAGATCAGCTACCGATGATCCGGGCGCTGCGACACCCCATGCGTCTGGCCGTAGCCAGCGCGCTCATGGTCCTGGCTCTGGGCACGGCGCAGGCAGGATTGTTTGACGATGAAGAGGCGCGCAAGGCAATTCTGGAGCTGCGCAATCGCATTGCCACGCTGCAAGCCGACTCTGAACGCCGTCTGGCGGAAGAGTCCAAGCGTCTGACCGATGACGTGGCGCAGCTGCGCAGCAGCCTGCTGCAGCTGCAGAACCAGATCGAGGCCCTGCGCGCCGACCTGGCCCGGATGCAGGGGCAGAACGAACAATACGCGCGCGCTTTATCGGACCTGCAGCGCCAGCAAAAGGACTTTGCCCAGGGCGTGGACGACCGCTTCCGCAAGTTCGAGCCCACCAAGGTGGTGGTGGACGGGCGCGAGTTCGTGTCCGGCCCCGATGAAAAGCGTGACTACGAGAACGCGCTGTCGATCTTCCGCAAGGGCGAATTCGAAGGCGCCCAGACAGCCTACATCGAATTTCTCAAGCGTTACCCGCAAAGCGGCTACACGCCCTCGGCCCTGTTCTGGCTGGGCAATGCCCAATACGCCACGCGCGACTACAAGGAGTCGATGATCAACTTCCGCGCCTTGCTGGCATTGGTGCCCGAGCATCTGCGTGCGCCCGAGGCGCTGCTGTCGATTGCCAACTGCCAGATCGAGCTGAAGGACACCAAGGCGGCGCGCAAGACCCTGGAGGATCTGATCAAGGCCTTCCCGCAGTCGGAAGCGGCTGGCGCCGCAAAGGACCGGCTGGCGCGCCTGAAGTAGCCCTGGTGGCCCCTAAAATCGGGCCATGCAAGCATCCGATCTAGAGGCCCTCAACACCCAGGTGTTGTGGGCTTCATTCTTTCTCTCTGCCGCTTTCGGCGCTATTGCCCAGCGCACCCATTTCTGCACCATGGGCGCCGTCAGCGATGTGGTCAACATGGGCGACTGGAGCCGCATGCGGCAGTGGGCCCTGGCCGTGGGTGTGGCCATGGCGGGTTTTGCCCTCCTGGCCTGGTTGGGGCGCCTGGACCCCACCAAGACTTTGTATGCATCCACGCGCTGGCTCTGGCTCTCGGCCCTGGTGGGCGGTGCCATGTTCGGCTGCGGCATGGTGCTGGCCTCGGGTTGCGGCAGCAAGACGCTGGTGCGTGTCGGCGGCGGCAGCCTGAAGTCGCTGGTGGTGCTGGTGGTCATGGGCGTTGCCGCATTTGCCACGCTCAAGGGCCTGACCGCGGTATTGCGCGTCGCCACGGTGGACCGGGTGGCACTGGACATACCTGGTGGCGCGGGGCTGGGGCCGATGCTGGCCACTGCCACCGGCTGGCCGCTGCCGGTAGCCGGCCTGTTGCCGGGCCTGGGCTTGGCCGCATTGCTGGTGGCCTGGGCCCTGGCGGGCCGGGAATTCCGCCGCCTGGACAATCTGCTGGCCGGTCTTGGCATCGGTGCCATCGTGTTGTGCATGTGGTGGGTGAGCGCCAGCCTGGGCCATGTGGCAGAGCACCCGCAGACCCTGGAGGAGGTTTTCGTTGCCACCAACTCGGGCCGCATTGAAGCCATGAGTTTTGTGGCGCCCGTGGCTTACAGCCTGGACTGGCTGATGTTCTTCAGCGACAAGAGCAAAGTGCTGACCCTGGGCATTGTCTCGGTGCTGGGGGTGATCGTCGGCTCGGCAGCGCTGGCACTGGCATCCGGCACTTTCCGCTGGGAGGGCTTTGGTAGCGTGGAAGATGTTGCCAACCATCTGGGCGGTGCGTTGCTGATGGGCGTTGGTGGCGTCACCGCCATGGGTTGCACCATCGGCCAGGGGCTGAGCGGCATCTCGACCCTGAGCCTGACCAGCTTCGTGGCGGTGGCTGCCATCATTGCTGGCGCGGTGGCGGCGTTGCGCTACCAGATCTGGCGCATGGACCGGATCGCATGACGCCTTTTGCCGCAGACCCGCAGCGCAGCTTTGGCGGCCTTGAGCGTCTGTACGGTGTGCGCGGCGCAGCGGCTATCCGATCAGCCCATGTGCTGGTGGTGGGTGTGGGTGGCGTCGGCTCGTGGGCCGCAGAAGCCCTGGCGCGCAGCGGCGTGGGCGAGCTCACGCTGGTGGACCTGGACCATGTGTCCGAATCGAACATCAACCGGCAGATCCATGCCACGTCCCTGACACTGGGGCAGGCAAAGGTGCAGGCCATGCGCGAGCGCATTGCCCTGATCAACCCGCAATGCTGCGTGCACTGCGTCGAGGAATTTGTGGCCGCAGACAACTGGCCCGCGCTGGCGGGCGAGGGAGTAGATGCCGTGATCGACGCCTGCGACCAGGTGTCGGCCAAGGTGCTGCTCGCGGCCTGGGCCCGGACCACGAGCACCCTGTTCATCAACGCCGGTGCGGCCGGTGGCAAGCGGCTGGCCCACAAGGTGGACATCGACGATCTGGCCCAGGTGAGCCACGACCCGTTGCTGGCACAGGTGCGCAACCGCTTGCGGCGCGAACACGACGCGCCGCGTGCCAGCGCCCGCAGCAGCCCGGTGATGGGCGTGGCCTGCGTGTTCAGCCGCGAGCCGGTGGCGCCACCCGATGCGTCCTGCGCGCTCGACGGCGCAGGTGACGGTTCGCTGAATTGCCATGGCTATGGTTCCGTGGTGAGCGTCACCGCCACCTTCGGCCAGTGCGCTGCCGGCTGGGTGCTCAATGCACTGGCGCTGCGTGGCGCCGGGTCGCACGCACCCGTCGCGATAGCCGGTGAAGCTATAATCTAAGGCTTTGCAGCGGGCCCCAAGGGTCGGGTTGCAACAGGGTTTGGCGGGATCGCCGTCAGACCTTGCCGGGACGTTAGCTCAGTTGGTAGAGCAGCGGACTTTTAATCCGTTTGTCGTGGGTTCGACCCCCGCACGTCCCACCAGATTTACTATATTGGCGTTGAATAGTTTGCTATATGTTTGATAGCAGACTCATTCTTGTTGCCCTACGGTGACAGTCTGGTGACGGTATTCTGAGTATTGGACGTCTGGTTGCCTGTGTCGTCGAGTGCGATGTCGCATCAACCGCAAAGTGACGGTAGCGACGGTAGATGGCGTCAGACCATTAGCAGGCGAGAAGTTTCTGTTCAAATCTGGAAAAACTAGTTGAGCGGCGTAAACGCTTCAGATCAATCGGAGCAGCTTTCAATACGCGGACCGCATCGACTCTGTCCTCGTAGACCAAGCCCCGTGCGTTTTTGAAGTGATTTTTCATCAGCGCTTTAGGTTGCTGCTCCCGATCCGGTTTCGTTGTTCGCTTGGCTCGGTAGGGGTGCGCCGGCGTGGAGAGATGCGCGCCGATTGCATGGTCACACGCGATCAACCAGAAGTGGCGCCGCAAATCTGAACAGCGCGATAAGTGGAAACTCCGGGCCTGAAGCCGGGCCGAAAATGGCCTGGCGAGAAGGAGTTTTTGATGGTCAAGAAATCAGCACGGCGCACTCGGCGTACCCACACGCCGGCGT
>JANMKM010000072.1:0-3223 GCA_031372035.1 Rhodoferax sp.
ACGCCGGCGTGTGGGTACGCCGAGTGCGCCGTGCTGATTTCTTGACCATCAAAAACTCCTTCTCGCCAGGCCATTTTCGGCCCGGCTTCAGGCCCGGAGTTTCCACTTATCGCGCTGTTCAGATTTGCGGCGCCACTTCTGAGTTCGTATACGTCAGTGAAGAGAAGGCGGACGCCCTTCGCGCAAACACTGCCGCACGTGGCGATCTGATCTTTACGCAACGTGGCACCTTGGGACAAGTTGGCTTGATTCCTGGCGATTCGCGGTTCGAACGCTATGTGGTTTCCCAAAGCCAGATGAAACTGACGGCAGATCCATCCAAGGCTGATCCGCGCTTCATCTACCACTATTTTTCGCTGCCAACCGTTGTCGACGAGATCAAGGCACGGGTGATTACATCAGGCGTACCGCACATCAATTTGGGCATCTTGAAAGAGCTCCAAGTTCCGCTGCCTCCAGTAGCAACGCAGCGTCGCATCGCCGACATTGCTTCTGAGTATGACGACCTGATCGAAAACAACCAGCGTCGCATCAAATTGCTGGAAGAAGCGGCACGACGCCTGTACCACGAGTGGTTCGTGGCTCTGCGCCTGCCTGGACACTCACAAACGGCCATGGCTGGCGGCATTCCACACGATTGGCGGCGGGTTAACCTCTACGAATTCGCTGAGTTGACGATGGGGTTCCCCTTTCAAGCGAATGCATTTAACGGAGAGGGAAATGGCACACCCATTATTCGGATACGAGACATTCTGGACTTGTCTCCCGTCGCATGGACTACAGAAAGCCCTCCGTCGCCAGAGTACTGGGTTGAACGTGGTGATTTCTTGGTGGGTATGGACGGCTTCTTTCACATGAATCATTGGGCTGGTAAGGCTGCCCTCCTCGTGCAACGTGTGTGTCGCATAAGGCCAAGAAATATGTTGTACCGTGGATTCCTTGCACAAGCACTTTTCGCCCCGATCAAGCACTTCGAAGCGACGATTTCTGGCGCGACAGTCGCGCATCTTGGGGCAAAGCACCTACGGTCCATCGAATTGCTGGTGCCACCAGTCACGTCTTCTACTTGTTTGAAACAGCTGAACCTATTGCTGGATCAAAAGCTGTATTTGGTTGAGATGAATCAGTGTCTCAAACAGGCCCGCGACGCCCTCCTCCCCCGCCTCATGTCCGGCGCACTTGCCGTCTGAATCGACCAATCATCGCCATTGATCCATGGAATTGCTATTGTTTCAGTAGCCCTCCGTGCTTGCGCCATGCGCCTCGCAGCCCGGTTCTCCTCTGAAAAATCGCCAAATTCTGGTCAAATCAAGTCTCCCAGCGCCTTGCGGACCGAACCCGCACTTGTCACTTGTCGCCGCCAGGCCTTGTAGTTCCGGCACCGGGTTTGTGCACTTTATGCAAACGGCATATTTGCGTAAGTGCTTGATTTGATGTCAAATTAGCCGAGAAATTGTAGTTTCCAATTCCCAGCACTGGTAGTTCCTGCAAACCCATGCCTGCACGTCTCACTGGCCCGGCAGCAGCCGACCCTGCGGCCTACACCCTGCGTATCGTGCAGCCGGCGTTTACCTCGCCGCTGACGGACGTGGTCATCGAGCTGGAATACCTGCGCCGCTTGCAATTGAGCGGCGACACGCCGGCGCCGGTGTTCTTCCAGCTCAAGTCCATCTTCCATCTGCTGGAGAGCCTGGGTTCGGCCCGCATCGAAGGCAACCACACCACGCTGGCCGATTACATCGAGGCCCGGCTTGACGGAGCGGCCAGCAGCAGCGACGCCATCCGCGAGATCGAGAACATCGAACGCGCCATGGACTACCTGGAGGCAGCGGTCAAACCGGGCGACGCCATCACGCACCATCTGGTGCGCGAGCTGCATGCCCTGACCGTGAAAGACCTGGTGCGCGAGGGCGACCGCACGCCCGGCGCCTACCGCGGCGCCAATGTGCAGATTGCCGGTGCCACGCACACGCCGCCCGACGTGGTGCACGTGCAAGGTCTGATGGACGAGCTGCTGGCTTACGTGAATGCACCAGACCTGCCGAAGTACGACCTGCTGAAGACGGCTGTGGCACACCACCGCTTTGCCTGGGTGCACCCTTTTGGCAATGGCAATGGCCGCGTGGTGCGGCTCTTCACCTATGCCCTGCTGCTGAAATACGGCTTCAACGTCAGCACCGGTGGCCGGGTGCTCAACCCCACGGCCGTGTTCTGCAATGACCGCGAACGCTACTACGCCATGCTGGCCACGGCCGACACTGGTAGCGACGCCGGCCTGGAGGCCTGGGCGCTATACGTGCTCGCGGGCGTGCGCGATGAGCTGAAGAAAGTGGACCAACTGACCCGCTATGCGTTCCTGAAGGAGAAGATCCTGCTGCCGGCGCTGGCCTGGAGCCGCGAGCGCGGATTCATTGACGCCATTGAGGAGCGCCTGCTGCGCATGGCCATCGACAAGGGGCTGTTCAAGGCACGCGACATGGACCAGGTGCTGCCGGCCCTCACACCACGCCAGCGCACCTACCGGTTGAACAAGCTACTGGGCGCCGGCATGGTGAAGCCGATAGCACCGAATACCCGCACCTACTGCATCCAGTTTGCCCACAGCGGCCTGATGCGCGGCGTGATCCGCATGCTGACAGAGCAGGGCTTTACGCCCGAACTGGGATGAACCGGCGCCGCTACACCGAAGACCAATCGGTGCAAAAGCCGGCGGCGCAATTGTTGGCGAGCATGGGCTGGCGCAGTGTGGTGGCCTTCAACGCGGAAGACTTCGGCCCCAACAGCCTGCTGGGCCGCAGCAGCAAGACCGAATTTGTGCTCCAGCGGCATCTGCGCGCCGCTCTGGTGCGCCTGAACCCCAGCGTGCCCGAGCTTGCCATCAGCCAGGCCATGGATACGCTGCTGACGCTGGACGCAGCCAAGACGCTGGTGGAAACCAACGAAGACAAATACAAGCTCGTGCGCGACGGCGTGCCGGTGCAAGTGCGCTGGCCCGACGGACGCGAGAGCGCGGAGCGACTGACGGTGATTGACTTTGACCGACCGGAAGACCCAGCGCGCAACGAATGCATCTGCGTGGAAGAGATGTGGGTGGAAGGCGGCCCGGCCCCGGTGCGCCCGGATCTGCTGGGCTTCGTCAACGGCTTGCCGCTGGTGCTGATCGAGTTCAAGCGCCAGGACAAGGAATTGAAGGTGGCGTTTGACGACAACCTCACCCGCTACC
>JANMKM010000073.1:0-2525 GCA_031372035.1 Rhodoferax sp.
GGACACCCTGGCCCGGGCCACGCCGGCTGCCGTGCGCGCCTTTTATGAGAGCCACTACAGCGCCGACCGCATGGCGCTGTCGCTGGCCGGCCGGGCTTCACTGGACGAACTGGAGCAGCTGGCGCGCACGCTGTTCGCCCCCGTGCCAAAGCGTGCAGTGGCTGCCGTCAAACACCTGCCGACCTTCCTGCCACGCAAGCCGGCGCTGCGGCTGGCACTGATCGAGCCGATCAAGGAGGTGCGCCGGCTCAACATGGAATTTGTGATGCCCGCCACCCGGCCCGACTTCATGTCCAAGCCGGACCAACTGCTGTCCGAGCTGCTGGCCTACTCCGGCCGCGGCGGCGTGGTGGCCCAGCTCAAGCAGGAGGGCCTGATCACCAGCATGAGCGCCGACCTGTGGGAGCGCACCGGCGACTACGGCTCCATGATGCTGCAGCTCAGCCTGACGCCGGCCGGCCAGGAGCAGTACCAGCAGGTGCTGCAGCGGGTGTTTGATTACATCGCCTATCTGCGCGCAGCACCATTTCCGACCGAGTTCTACCAGGACCGGGCCCGCGTGGGCAGGATCAACGAGACCTACAAGGACCGCGGTGAAGGCGCCAATCTGGCCACCAAGCTGGCCAACCATTCCCTGTTCTATCCGCTGGAAGTGGCGGAGCGGGTGTCCGACATCTGGGGCAAGCCGGATGAAGCCGCCTACCGCCGGCTGCTGGACGCGCTGAGGCCCGACAACCTGCTGGTGTCCTTGCTGGCCAAGGGTGTGGCCACGGACAAGCGTGAGCGGATCTACGGCACGGCCTATTCCTATGCAGAAGACAGCGGCCCAGCCTATGCCGCCCTGACACAACCGCGCAAGCTGACGGCGTTCAACCTGCCCACATCCAACCCGTTCATGCCCGGAGCCACGGCGCTGCAGTCCGAACGAGCCTTGCCCTTGATCAGCGAGCCGGGCCTGTCTCTGGTCTATGCCCAGGACACCGAATACCAGCGGCCGCAGTCCACCCTGATATTCCGTTTCGTGCCGGTGCGCAGCGTGGCCAATGCGGACAGCGCTGCCTTGCTGCGCTTGTATGAGCGCTGCCTGCGAGACTTTCTGGAACCCAACACCGGCGATGCGCAAGCCGCCGGCATCGAGTTCGATAGCAGCATCACGCTGGAAGGCATCAAGCTCACAGTCACCGGTTTTGGTGACTCACCGCTGCGCTTTGCCCGGTATGTGGCTGGCCAACTGCGCAGCTTCGAGTTGACGCCGCAACGCTTTGCCGCGCTGCAGGAAGTGGCTGTGCGCGAACTGCGCAGCTACGAGCAGACCGAGGCCTACACCCTGGCGCGGGACCGGCGCGATGCCTTCTCGCGCGAATTCCATTTTCTGCCGCCGGAGCTGCTGGCGCGCACTGCCAGCGCCACCTGGCCCGAGGTGCAGGCCGCTGGCCGCGCCTTCATGGCCCAGGGCAAGCTGGAGGCGGTAGCGCATGGCCATTTGACGCCGGACGCGGCTATTGCCGTGGCCCGTGCCGTAGCAACCGCCTTTGGCGCCCGGGCTGCCCCGAGGCCAGGTTGCTTCGGCGGCGCCACCTGGACATCAAGGCTGGCGAGAACGTGCTGGACAGTGGCCCCATTGCTGGCGTGAACTCGGCCTTTGTGCGTGACTACCTGCTGCCCGACGACGCGCCCGCCACCCGCGCGGCTGCTGTGGTGCTGGCCAACTTTTTAGGCGAACCGTTTTACGCCGAACTGCGCACCCGGCAGCAGCTGGGCTACATCGTCGGCTCGGCTGCGGCTGCCTCGCAGCGCCAGCGCTTCTTCACCTTCATCGTCCAGTCCAGCGAGTACGCACCGGCGGAGCTGCAGAAGCGGGCCGAGGCCTTCATCGCCACCCTGCCCGCAGCCCTGGCCGCCATCACCGATGCCCAATGGACCACGCTGGTAGCCGGCGCCCGCGCCACCCTGGCCACCAAGCCCAAGAACATGGCCGACAAGGCCGAAGAGTTCTTCGGCAGCGCCTACACCTACGACGGCGAGTGGGAGCGCAGGGCGGCAGCGCTGGCAGCGCTGGATCAGCTGACCCGTGAGCAGGCCCTGACGCTGCTGCGCAGCACGCTCGCCAGCCCAGCCACGCGCCAGCGCACGGTACTGCTGGCCAGCGCCAAGCATGCGCAGCCGACTGATGCCGGCAGCATTGGCGAGCGCGGCCCATGGAAGGCCACGCGCCAGTTCCGCTGAGGGGACGGCCAATTCGCTAAATTGGGGTCGGATCAAGATTCAGGACAGCAGCCTCACCGGAGCGTGAAGCGCCGAACGAAATCTTGCTCTGACCCCAATTTGACGAGCGCCAATTCAACGAGCGCCAACCGACTCCGGACTCCAACGAACACCACCCGGAGAAGTGGCGCCGCAAATCTGAACAGCGCGATAAGTGGAAACTCCGGGCCTGAAGCCGGGCCGAAAATGGCCTGGCGAGAAGGAGTTTTTGATGGTCAAGAAGTCAGCACGGCGCACTCGGCGTACCCACACGCCGGCGT
>JANMKM010000129.1:0-1939 GCA_031372035.1 Rhodoferax sp.
CGGGTGGTCATCGAGCAGCAACTCGACTTGGTTGAACGCCAGTGGAAGGCACCCCCGGACCACGTTGACGGGCACCAGCATGTGCAGCAGTTTGCCGGCGTGCGCCAGGCCCTGGTGCACTGCCTGGCACAGCGCTATGGCCAACCCCGGCCGTATCTGCGGATTTCGCGCGCCACGGCCCGGCCCCGGGCTTTCAAGAGCCGGGTGATAGCGGCTCTTGGCGCCGGCGCGTTGGCTGTTGCCGCGCGGCGCGCCGGCGTACCGTGTGCCTCGGAACTGTCGGGGGTCTATGACTTCTCCAGTCAGCCGCAGCGCTATGCATGCCTGATGGAAGGCTGGCTGGAGCAGGCCGCACCGGGCTGCATCCTGATGTGCCACCCGGCGCGGGCCGGAGCCCGGGGCGATGCCATTGCCCCAGCCAGAGCCCTGGAGTTCGACTATCTGGGCAGCGATGGCTTTGCCGCAGCTTTGCAGCGGCACGGTGTGTCGGTGGTGCGCGGAGCCGGGCTGTTCGCGCTGCCCCACTGAGCACGGCGCCTGGAGACACTGGTGAGCGAGCGCAAGAAGTCGGCCCTGGCGTTGCTGCTGCTGTGCCTGGGCCTGCTGTTGCTGGCGGCGTGGCGGCCGTTGGCGATTCCGGATGAAGGCCGGTATGGCGAGATCGGCCGCTGGATGCTGCACAGTGGTGACTGGTTGACGCCACGGCTCAATGGTGTGCCCTTCTTTCACAAGCCGCCCTACCTGTACTGGCTGGAGGCCGCCAGCCTGTGGCTGTTCGGCGTGTCGGTGTGGGCGCTGCGGCTGGTGCCGGCGCTGCACGCCATGTTGATGCTGTTGGCGCTGTATTTCACCACCCGCAGCATCGGGTCCGAAGCGCTGGCGCGGCGTGCCGCGTGGATGCTGGGCACCAGCCTGTCGTTCATGATCGGTGGCCAGTATGTGAACCATGACATGCTGGTGGGGGCCTGGATCGGCGTGGCCATCTGGTGCTTTGCCCTGGCCTTCGCGCATGGCGCAAACGCCCGTGCAATGCCATTGCCAGGTGCTGCTCGGGCCTGGAGCAGGGCGCGGCCACACCCGGTCCCGGCGTGCTGGGGCTTCGTTGCCTGTGCCTTCGGTGTGTTGAGCAAGGGGTTGATCGGCCTGGCCTTGCCGGGGCTGGTGTTGCTGATCTGGTTGCTGTGGACCCGACGCATCCTGCAGGTGTTGCGCCTGCCCTGGGTCAGTGGCATGGCCTTGTTTTCGGCGATCGCGCTGCCATGGTTTGTGCTGGCGCACCTGCAGCACCCGGGCATGCTGGACTACATGTTCGGCACCCACCAGTTCGGGCGCTACACCGCCACCAACTTCAACAACGCGCGACCCTGGTGGTTCTACCTTGTGGCCTTGTGCCTGCTGCTGTTTCCCTGGTTGCTGTTTGCCTTGAATCAGGCTGCAGCCAGCATGAAAAAATCGCGGAACGCTCCTGAACTGGTAGCAAGCGAGTGGTCAGGCCTGTGCTGGATCTGGTTGCTGGCGATCCTGGTGTTCTTCTCCGTGCCGAACTCCAAGCTGGTGGGCTATATGCTGCCCGTGATGCCGCCACTGGCCTTGCTTTCGGCGCTCGGGTTCGAGCGCTGCTGCGCCGGCTGGCACTGGAGAGAGCGTTTGTTTGCCGGTCTGTGCGTGCTGGCGCTGGCGCTCGCCGTGGCTGCCAACGTCTTGGCAGCCCGCTACACGGAGCAGCACAGCACCCGGGACATCGCCGCCGTGCTGCGTTGCCAGTGGCAACCGGGTGACACCGTATACGCCCTGGACGAGTTTCCCTATGACCTGCCGTTTTACGCCGGCGCGTCCAGTCCCATGGTGGCGGTGCAAGACTGGCCGGCACTGCGCCGTGACGCCGTGGATGGCTGGCAGCGCGAACTGTTTGAGGGGGCCGCCTTTGACGCCCGAGCCG
>JANMKM010000154.1:0-17047 GCA_031372035.1 Rhodoferax sp.
CCGGATCTTGCAGGGTCAGGGCCTGGCCCAGGCTGTCGTGCACCATCTGCCGCCGCTTGCGCAACTCAGGCCGCTGGCGCTTGCGGCCAGGGTCGCTGCGGCTCGCGCAGCAGCTCGAAAGCGCGCGCCACCTGCAGCACCCCCAGGTCGTCGAAGCGGCGCCCGGCGATCTGCAGGCCGATGGGCAGCCCGGTGCTGGTGTAGCCGCAATTGATGGCGGCCGCGGGCTGCTCCGACATGTTGAACGGCACGGTGAAGGCGATGTGCTCCAGCGGACGCAGCGGGTCGTTGGTAGGGCCGGCCAGCTCGGCAGCGAAGGCTGGCACCGGCGCCACGGGCGAGAGCACGTAGTCAAAGTTGGCACAGGCCTGCACCGTGGCGACCCGGGTGGCGTGGAACTGGGCAGTGGCCCGGTACACCTCGGCGCCAGCGATGCCAGCGGCACTCTCGGCCCATTGCCGGATGTAGGGCAGCACCAGTATGCGCCGCGCGTCCGGCAGCGCCTGCAGTTCCAGCAATGAACGCATGCGCCAGGCGTGGTCCATGCCGTCGAGCATGGCACGTGTCAGGAACGGCTGCATCGGCTGGACCACGGCACCGGCGCGCTCGAACAGCAGCGCCGCGCGCTGCACTGCCGCCAATACCTCGGTCTGCACCGGCAGGCCGCAACCGGCCGCAAGCAGCAGCCCGATGCGCAGCCCCCGCAGCCGTTCGGGCCCCTGGTCGAACTGGCTCCAGGCAATGCGCTCGTAGGGCAGGCTCATGCTGTCGCGGGCGTCGGGCAAGGACAGCACCTGCATCATCAGCGCGCTGTCGGCCACGCTGCGGGTCATCGGCCCGGCGGCGCGGCCGGTGAAGGGCGGGTCGATGGGTATGCGGCCCAGGCTCGGCTTGAGGCTGAAGATGCCGCACCAGCCGGCCGGCAGGCGCAGCGAGCCGCCAATGTCGGTACCCACATGCAGCGGGCCATAGCCGGCGGTGGCCGCGGCAGCGGCGCCGGCGCTTGAGCCACCTGGCGTGCAAGCCAGGTCCCACGGGTTGCGCGCCAGCCGGTGAAAACTGGAGAGCCCTGAAGACAGCATGCCGTAATCCGGCATCGTGGTCTTGGCCCAGAAAATAGCACCGGCCTCGCGCAGCCGGGCCGCCGGTGGTGCGTCGACCGCGGCCGGGTCCGCCAGCGTGGCGGCGGTGCCCAGCGGCGTCGGGTCGCCCTGGGTGGCGATGTTGTCCTTCAGCGTCACCGGTACGCCGTCCAGCGCTCCGCAGGGCGCTCCGCGCTGCCAGCGCTGCTCCGACGCCCGGGCCTGTTGCAGCGCTGCTTCCGGCCGCAGCAGGTAGGTTGCACAGAGCTGCGGCTCCCAGCGCGCCACCTGGGCCAGCACGGCCTGCATCACTTCCACCGGCGAGAAGGTGCCGCTGCGGTAGCCGTCCAGCAGGGCCTGGGCCGTGAGCGCGTGCAAGTCCATCGGTGCCGACGGCAGGCGCGTCTGCCTCAGGCCCAGGACAGGGCCGAGAGGTCGTTGATCAGCACCGGCATGTCCTTCCACAGGCCGCGCACATCCTTGTGCGCCACCGTCACCCACTGCGGCTGGTAAAGGAAGGCATGGACGCAGTCGTTGGCGATCAGGCGCTGGGCGTCGCCCAGCAGCCGGGCGCGGTCGGCAGCGCGCGGAGCGTTCTGGATCCGGTCATACAGGGCATTGAAAGCCGGCGACTCGTAGTTCCAGTAGTAGCCGGGCTTGGCGTAGTTGCCCAGGTCGAAGGGCTCGACATGGGAGACGATGGTGAGGTCGTAGTTCTTGCTGCCGTAGGTGCCGCTGAGCCACTGCGCCCACTCCACGTTCTCGATCTTGGCCACGATGCCGATCTTCGCCAGCTGCGCCGCAATCAGCTCGCCGCCCTGGCGTGCATAGGGTGGTGGCGGCAGCTTGAGCGAGAGCTCCAGCGGCGCCTTGATGCCGGCTTCGGCCATCAGGGCCTTGGCCTTGTCCAGGTTGTAGGGGTTGATGCCGGTGGTATCGACATAGCCAAAGGCGCCAGGCACATAGTGGCTGCCGATGGGCACGCCATAGCCGTCGCCGGCGCCCTCGATCACCGCCTTGCGGTCGATCGCGGCCGCAATGGCACGGCGCACCCGCACGTCATCCAGCGGCTTCTTCTTGTTGTTGATCGCCAGGATGGTCTTGGCGCGCGAGCCGCCCACCAGGATCTGGAACTTCGGACTCGCCTTGAACTGCGGCACGCTGCGCGGCGTGACCCGCGGGAAGGCGTCAACGTCGCCGGCCAGCAGCGCCGCAACCTGGGCCGCCGGGTCGCTGATGAAACGGAACGTGGCGCGCTTGAGCTTGATCGAGGCCGCGTTGCGGTAGCCGTCCCACTTGCGCAGCGCGACCGAGGAGCCCTTGTTCCAGGCCTCCAGCACGAAGGGCCCGGTGCCCACCGGCTTGGTGGCATTGGTCTCCACGCTCTTGGGCTCGACCATGATCGCCGTGGCCTGGCCCATCAGGAACAGGAAATCCGGATCCAGCCCCTTGTTCAGGACCACGACCGTGTGCTCGTCCACCGCCACCACGCTCTCCATGCCGGCAAATGTGCGCTTGTCCTTGTTGGTGCTCTTTTCCGCGCCGGCGCGCTCGAAGGTGAACTTCACCGTGCCGGCGTTGAACGGCTCGCCGTTGTGGAATTTCACGCCGCGGCGCAGCCGGAAGGTATAGGTCTTGAGATCGGGCGACACCTCCCAGCTCTCGGCCAGCAGCGGTGTCACCGTGCCGTCGCTGTTGATCCGGGTCAGTGTTTCAAACACGTTGTACTGCACCACCTCGGCGATGGCCGAGGCCGCACCTGCGGTCGGATCCAGCCCTGTGGGCTCCAGCGCCATGGCCAGCACGATGCTGTCCTTGCGTCCGGCGGCGTGCACGGACAGCGGCAGGGTTGCAGCGGCAGCAACTGCCGTGGATGCCAGAACGGCGCGACGATTCACCATGGTGTTACTCCTGAATGCAAAAATGGACCCTGCGGTCGGTTGTCAAGGGGCTCATGCCTGCCGCACCGAAAAGCCGACGATCGGCGCATTTTCCGTGTTGCGTTCGCAGCCCAGCACGATATCACCGGAGCCGACCAGGAAACATTCGGTGCGGCGCAGCGCCACGGCCTCCTGCTGGTTGCCGAAATAGACCCAGGTGCCGAAGCTGGAAGTGTCGGCCAGCACCAGCTGGCCGCCGCGGCTGGTGATCGTGGCATGAACCCGGGACACACGCTGGTCTGCTATCAGCATCGAGGCCTCGGGCGCGCGTCCCAGGGTCAGAGGCTCGGTGCCAGGCGTGAAGCTGCGCGTCATGCCGGCCACGGTCAGCTCCAGGCTCAGCGGTTTGCGCTGCGCGTGGATCGACACGCCCATGGCGGTGGCGTCCATGTCGCGGCCGGACTGCCATTCGACCCTGTAGACATGGGTGTGCTCGGCCTTGCCACGCAGATGGATCTCGCCCAGGCTGCGCAGCGCGGCACGCTGCATCGGCAGCAGTGCGTCCCACACCGTCTGGGTCGTCAGAATCTGCTCAGCCCCAGCCAGGTCCGCCAGCCGGGCGGCGGAATTGACGGCGTCGCCAAAGCAGTCACCCTCGATTTCCACCACTTCCCCGGAGGCGATGCCCATCTGCACATGAACCTGGGTCTGGCTGCCGGGCGGATAAATCGGGTCCTCGTGAAAACGGCTCTGCAGCGTCATGCAGGCCGCAACGGCATTGCCTTCCTGCGGGAAAACCACGAAGATGCCATCCCCGAGCAATTTGACAACGCGCCCGCCATGCTGCTCGAACACCCGGCTCAGGACGCCGGTGAGTTGGGTTACGAGGCGCGATGCTGCTTCATCACCCAGTTGTTCAAACAGGCTGGTACTGCCGACAACATCGGTAAAAACAACAGTAGGCATCAGTAAATACCCAAAAAAATGATTATCCGGCAGGCCCCGTTCAAGCCCGCCGGTGCCCGCGGAGATGCCATGGCGCAGTTCAGCCGACCGTCTGCTAGCATACAAGACGACATCATGACCAAATTCGCAGCCAAAGTCGAACCTGCCGCGACACGGGTCCGTCGGGTCCGGCGCGCGTACGCCATCCGCTGTGTAGGGCTGCACGTTGGATATTGACAAGCTGGGCCGTTACGACGTTGTCCGGGTCCTGGGGAAAGGGGCCATGGGCGTGGTGTACGAAGGCCGGGATCCCTACCTGGACCGCCAGGTGGCGATCAAGACGATCCGGGTGCAGAACGTGTCGCCCGAAGCTGCTGCCGAGTTCAGTGGCCGCTTCCGCACCGAAGCCCGTTCGGCCGCGCGGCTGCAGCATCCCAACATTGTCAGCGTGTTCGACTCCGGCCAGGACGGCGAGACCTCCTACCTGGTGATGGAGTTCATCCAGGGCGATGATCTGAAGCGGCACCTGGAACGCGGCGCCCACTTCGGCCCCAAGACGGCGTTGAAGATGGTCTACGACCTGCTGATGGCGTTGGACCACGCGCACCGGCAGAACGTGGTGCACCGCGATGTCAAGCCGGCCAACATGCTGATCGAGGCCAGTGGCCGCGTGAAGCTGGCGGACTTCGGCGTGGCGCGCATCCAGGAGCCGGACGAGGGCAATCTGACGCAGCTCGGCGCAGCTTCGGTCGGCACGCCGCGCTACATGTCGCCGGAGCAGGCGCAGGGCATGCGGGTTGACGCCCGTACCGATGTGTTTTCGGCCGGCGTGGTGCTGTACGAGCTGCTCACGGGCAAGCGCCCGTTTGACGGCGAGAACCAGTTCATCGTCGTGAACCAGATCGTGTCGCATCCGCATGTGGCGCCGACGCGCCTGAACCCGGAGCTGCCAGTCGAGATCGACGCCGTGTTGGACAAGGCCCTGGCCAAGCAGCCGGAGCAGCGCTATGCCACCGCCCGCGACTTTGCCCTGGCCTTGCGCACGGTGGCCCAGCAGTTGCCGGAATCGGCCGACGATACCGTGACCAACTTCGCGCTGGGCCACGACAGCCACCCGAGCAGCGGCTCCGGATCGCGCAATGCCATGGCTGCGACCAGCATGCTGGCCGGCACCAATACCGGCGCCACGGCGCTGGGTACGAACCTGACCGGCAGCATGACCGACGCGACGCTGGCCATCAAGGTCAACCAGGAGATCGAGCTCGAGTACTGGAAAGACATCAAGGACTCGACCGAGGTTGAAGATTTCCAGGGCTTTCTGGGCCGGTTCCCGAACGGCATCTATGCAGATCGGGCCCGGCGCAGACTGCAAAGGCTGGATGCGCCTGCTGGCGCCGACGGTGCAGCTGACGGTTCCACGGGCAGCACCATCTCGGGCGCAGTGCCAGGCCCGCTGGGACAGGACCGTACGGTGCCGGCAGCGCCTGCCAGGGCCGAAACGGCGCCAGGCGTCGCGCCTGTTGTTCCCGTGGCGGCAGCGGGTTCCACGCCGGCGGTGCCCAAACCCCAGACTGCGCCACAGGTACCGCACGTGCTGATGCCCAGTGCCGCGAAGCCGGCTGCCAACCAGCCAGCCGCGGCTGCCGCAGCGCCCGCCAGCCGCAAGAACCTGTACCTCGGCCTGGGAGCACTGGTGCTGCTGGCTGCGGCCGGGGGCTACTGGTTCACGGGGACCGGGTCCGAGCATCCGGCGTCGGCCCCCCAACCCGCAGCCAGTGCATCGTCGGGTTCTGCCAGCGCCGCTGCGCCTGTCGCAAGCGATGCCCCGGCCGGTACCGCGTCAGCCGCAGCCAGCAGTGCCGTGGGCAGCGCCAGTGGCACCAGCCTGCCGGCCAGTGCAGCGGTCAGCGGCAGTGATGCGGCCAGCGCCCCGGGCCGTCCCGGCTCCGCCGCCTCCGCGGTCCGGGCGGCGTCGGGGGCGACCGCGGCCGTACGCAGTGCGTCGGCGGCTTCGGCTGCGGCATTGCGCTCCTCTTCGGCCCGGCCGGCATTGCGCCCGGCCAGCGCCCGCGTGGAAGCCTCGGCGCCCGCCGCTGTGTCGTCGCACGGTTCACCAGCGTCCACGCCGGCCCAGGAGCAGGTGAAGGCCGCGGCCAGCAGTGCGCCCGCCGGCCCTGCCGCCGCCGCGGGCAACCGTGCCATCGGGCCCTCCAGCCCGGGGCAGGTGTGCGCCGACCGGGTGTTTGTGTTCCGCGTGACCTGCATTGCCGAACAGTGCAACTCGGAGCAGTTCCGCAACAGCGAGGAATGCCTGAAATTCCGGGAGATGGCGCGCAAGCGCGAGGTCAACCGGCCCGACAACTAGGAGAGATTGCCAAACTCCGCGTCGTGCAGGTCGTCGAGCACCAGCAATGCCGTGACGACCTCGGGCTTGAAGCCGACGCGGTTCTTGCCGTCCTGGTAGCCGCCGCTGAGGATCAGGTTCTTCACGTAGGCGCTGCACTCCTTGTAGCCCCACACGGCCTTGATCGCGGTGTGGATGCGCGGGTGGTTGGACTCGATGATGAACATGGCGCGGTCCATGCGCTCGCGTGGGGTGCGCTCGTGCAGCGGGATCGGCCGGGTGGCCGGGTACTCCACCTCTTCACCCACGAGTTTGGGGAATTCCATGCCCATGCCATCTTTGGTTGCCATCGCCGATTCTCCTGCTCTGCCTTTGTACTGCGCGCTCTCAAGTTTATAGCACCGCGCGATCCTTGGGGCATTGTCCGTTTGGCGGCAGCGCCGCCTGCCCTCAGGATGTTGCCAGTTGTTGCAGTGCCAGGTCCAGTTCCTCGGAGCTGACACCGGCTTCGCACACCAGCTGCGGGCCCAGTTGCTGCAGCGCCTGCAGGCCGCCGGCCTGGAGCTGGCGGATCGCCTCGGCAGCTGCGCGCGGCGAGTCGTAGCCCTGGCTTTGCAGCAGCACCCGGCCGCGCGCTTCGACCAGCTTGAAGTGGAAGCGGCCATCGCGCTCCCGGTACTGTTTGAAACTGGGCAACGCAGCCTTGGCTGCGCGTTCCTGCGTTGGCGTGGCCTGGCTGCGCAGGTCGCGCAGCCCCACGGCGTGGCGCAACCGTGCCATGAAAGGCACTGCAAGCGCCCGGGCACGCCCGGCGCCTGTGGCCAGGATGTCCTCGATCCGGCCCGGGTCGGCCATCAGCGTGTGGTAGGTGTCACGCATCGGCGCCAGTTCGCGCTCCACCCGCTCCACCAGCAGCTGCTTGGCGTCGCCCCAGGCAATACCGTCGGCATAGGCGCGTGCCAGAGCGGCACTTTCCTCGGCACTGGCGAAGGCCTGGTAGATCTGGAACAGGGCCGAGCCCTCGGTCTGCTTGGGTTCACCGGGCGCCTGCGAATCGGTGACGATGCCGGCGATCAGCTTCTGCAGCTCGGCGCGTGACGCAAACATCGGAATCGTGTTGTCGTAGCTCTTGCTCATCTTGCGGCCGTCCAGCCCCGGCAGCAGGGCCACGCTGTCCTCCACCACCGCCTGCGGCAGCGTGAAGTGGTTGCCGTAGCGGTGGTTGAAGCTGCTGGCCATGTCACGTGCCATCTCGATGTGCTGCACCTGATCCCGCCCCACCGGCACCTGGTGGGCGTTGAACATCAGGATGTCCGCACCCATCAGCACCGGGTACATGAACAGGCCGGCGCTCACGTCGGTGTCCACATCCACGCCGGCCGCCAGGTTCTTGTCCACCGCCGCCTTATAAGCATGGGCCCGGTTCAGCACGCCCTTGCCGGTGACGCAAGTGAGCAGCCAGGTGAGTTCCGGAATCTCCGGAATGTCGGACTGGCGGTAGAAGGTGACGCGCTGCGGGTCCAGCCCCGCAGCCAGCCAGCTGGCGGCGATTTCCAGCGTCGAGCGCTGGATCCGTGCCGGCTCGTCGATTTTGATCAGCGAATGGTAGTCGGCCAGAAACAGAAAGCTCTCCACACCCGGGCGCAGGCTGGCCTGGACCGTGGGCCGGATCGCGCCGACGTAGTTGCCCAGGTGCGGCGTGCCCGAGGTGGTGATGCCGGTGAGAACGCGGATGGGAGCCATGTGCGTGCAGGGTGGGAAATGGATCGCTAGCGCAGCAGCAGTGCCAGCGGCATCAGGGTGAGGTCCAGCAGGCCGAATGTCAGGGCCATCAAGGGCCGCATCCACAGGTCGCTGATGACATGGGTGATGACCAGGGCCATCACGATGAAGAAGCCCCAGGGCTCGATCCGCGACACCAGCTCGGCCTGCCGGTAGGGCAGCAGGCCCACCAGGATACGCCCGCCATCCAGCGGCGGCAGCGGGAACAGGTTGAAGACGAACATCACGACATTGACCAGCATGCCGCCCTGGCACATCTTGAGGAAGAAGGGTTCGGTCACGCCTGCGGCGGTGAGCAGGTACAGCAGCACACCCCAGGCCAGCGCCTGCGCCAGATTCGCGCCCGGACCGGCCAACGCCACCCAGACCATGTCGCGTTTCGGATTGCGCAGGTTGCCAAAGCGCACCGGCACCGGCTTGGCATAGCCGAACAAAATAGTGCCGGAGGTGGCGAAGTACAGCATCAGCGGCATCAGGATCGTGCCCACCGGGTCGATGTGCTTGATCGGGTTGAGCGTGACCCGGCCCAGGGCCCAGGCGGTGTTGTCACCGAAATGGCGGGCGGCATAGCCATGCGCGGCCTCGTGCACAGTGATGGCAAACACCACCGGCAGGGCATAGATCAGAACGGTTTGGATCAGTTGGGCGATGTCCACGGATGGATTGTCTCAGAGAGGTTTCAGGGTCTTGGGGAGCGTTGCATTCACAAACCCAGCAGCGCCACGTCGCCGCGGCCCTGACGGATCAGTACCGGCTCGCCGCTGCTCAGGTCCACCACCGTGGTGGCTTCCTGGGCGCAGGCGCCAGCGTCGATAACGGCGGCGATCTGGTGCTCAAAGCGGCTGCGGATCTCGTGCGGGTCGTTCAGCGGCTCGGTCTCGCCGGGGGCGATCATGGTGGTGGCCAGCAACGGGCCGTCGTGCAGCGCCAGCAGCTGCTGCAGGCTGCGGTGCTGTGGCACCCGCAGGCCGATGGTCTTGCGCTGCGGGTGGCTCACGCGGCGCGGCACTTCCTTGCTGGCTTCCAGGATGAAGGTGTAAGGCCCCGGCGTGGCCGCCTTGAGCATGCGATATTGGCGGTTGTCCACCCGGGCGTAGTTGGCCAGTTCGCTCAGGTCCCGGCACAGCAGGGTGAGGTGGTGCTTGTCGTCGACACCGCGGATGCGCCGCAGCTGATCGGCGGCGGCCTTGTCGTCGATGTGGCAGGCCAGGGCGTAGCTGGAGTCAGTGGGCACTGCGACCACGCCGCCCTTTTCCAGCAGCGCCACGGCCTGGCGCAGCAGCCGCGGTTGCGGGTTCTCCGGATGGACCTCGAAGTACTGGGCCATGCGGGTTCAGCGCTCGGCGGCGCTTGGGGAAACGGGCCGGTGCAGGGGTGGCAGGTACGGGCGACAGCGCATCACTGGATGCGCGCTGCCAACAGGCTCCACACCGTTGTCAGGTTATCCGGCAGCAGGGGCAGGGTGCCCAGGTCGGTGTGGGATTCATCGGGGCTGTGGAAGTCGCTGCCGCGCGACGCCGCCAGGCCGAATTCGCGCGCGGTGTCGGCATAGGTGAGGTATTCGGCCGCGCTGTGACTGCCGGTGACCACCTCCACGCCCTGGCCGCCATGGGACTTGAACTCGGTGAACAGGGCGTATTCCTGGTTGGCACTGAAACGGTAGCGTGCCGGGTGGGCGATGACCGCCACACCACCGGCCTCGGTGATCCAGCCCACCGCGTCCTTGAGCGTGGCCCAGCGGTGCTCGACGAAGCCGGGCTTGCCTTCGGTCAGGTACTTGCGGAACACCTCGTTGGTATCCCGGCAGACACCGGTCTCGACCAGAAAGCGGGCGAAGTGGGTGCGCGAGATCATGTCCGGGTTGCCGGCATATTTGAGCGCGCCCTCGAAGGCCCCGTGGATGCCGACGCGCTCCAGGCTTTGCGACATGTCCTGGGCCCTCATGCTGCGCCCGCCCCGGGTCTGGCGCAGGCCTTGCTGCAACGCCAGGTTGTCGGCGTCAAAGCCCAGGCCGACGATGTGCACGGTCTTGCCGATGAAGGTGATGGAAATCTCGACGCCAGTGAGGTACCGCAGGCCCTGGGCCTTGGCCGCTGCGGCGGCACGTTGCTGGCCACCGATCTCGTCGTGGTCGGTCAAGGCCCACAGCTGTACGCCATTGGCGCGGGCGCGCTCGGCCAGCGCTTCGGGGGAGAGGGTTCCGTCGGAGACCGTGGAGTGGCAGTGCAGGTCGGCGTTCAATATGGCAGTCACGCCTGCATTTTAGGCGCTGCGGTTTGCCCTTGGCCCGGCGGGGACGCTGCCAGCCACGCGCCCGCGTGCCGCTGGCACCAGCACTGCCAATGCACGCTAGCATGCAGGCTCCACGTCTACCGGAGCCTTGCATGATCACCGTCCACCATTTGAACAATTCACGCTCGCAGCGGGTCCTGTGGCTGCTGGAGGAACTGGGCCTGGAGTACCAGATCAAGAACTACCAGCGCGACGCCAAGACCATGCTGGCGCCGCCCGAGCTGCGTGCCGTGCACCCGCTGGGCAAGTCGCCGGTGATCACCGATGGCGCTCTGACCCTGGCCGAGTCCGGCGCCATCGTCGAGTACCTGATCGATACCCATGGCGCGGGTCGCCTGCGCCCACCGGCCGGGAAACCGGCACGGCTGGCCTACACCTACTGGATGCACTATGCCGAGGGCTCGGCCATGAGCCCGCTGCTGATGAAGCTGGTGTTCAACCGCATCCAGAAGGCCCAGATGCCGTTCTTTGCCAAGCCGATTGCCAAGGCCATCGCCCGCAACGCGCTGACCAGCTTTGTAGAGCCCAACATCAAGACCCATCTGGACTACATGGAAAAGGAGCTCGGCACCAGCGGCTGGTTTGCCGGTGACGAGTTCTCCGGCGCCGACATCCAGATGAGCTTCCCCCTGGAAGCCGCCGCCGCCCGTGGTGGCCTCAACGCCAGCCGGCCGCGGCTGATGGACTTCCTGGCGCGCATCCACGCCCGAGCGGCCTACCAGAAGGCACTGCAGCGCGGCGGGCCGTATGGCTTGATGAGCTGAAGGCAAACATTGAAGAGGCGGTGAGCGGGAGCCGGCAAGCGAGGCCGTCAATGGGGGTCAGATTCCGATTCAGGACAGCAGCCTCACCGGCGCGCGAGCATCCGGACGAAATCGGACTCTGACCCCCATTGACCGTGTACTACAAAAGCAGGAGCGCTCCGTGCTTTATTCATGCGCTCTGCAGCCCCTTTCCTCTCTGGAAAATTGGGTGGACAATCGCCGACATTCACAAAGGAGACCCGTATGACCAGCACGCTGACACTTGTTATTTGCACGGCCATCTTGACCTGGCTCGCGCTACTGCTCGCAAGCCTGATCCGCGCCAAGGGATGGACCATGCCGGGCATGGTGATCGCCATGGGCAACCGCGACAACCTGCCTGAAGCCTCACCCCTGGCGGCCAGGGCGGACCGGGCAGCACGCAACACAGTCGAAGGCTTCATCCTGTTTGCCGCGATCGCACTGACGGCCCACGCCGCTGGCGTAGCCAGCCCCAGGATTGCATTGGGAGCGCAAATCTTTTTCTGGTCGCGCATCCTCTACCTCCCGATCTACTACGCCGGCATTGCCTACCTGCGCACCGTGGTCTGGACGGCGGGCATGGTGGGTCTGGCGATGATGATTTCTGCGCTGGTGTAGAGGCCCCCGTTCCTGCCAAAACGCTGATACGGTGGGCGAAGCCACGGGTGGGCAGTTGCCGGCGCGTCGGTGCTTGGTCCTTCCACTGCGTTGCGCTGCGCTCCACTGCGTTCCAGGACTGCCCTGCGATGCTCCCCGACCGGGGCAAATCGACAAACTCGGCCATGGGTACATGGCCTCAAACAGTGTCGATTTGGCGCGCAAGCGCGCCGACCCCGGCCGGGTGCGCTTCTCGGCTGCGCACAGGCGCACCATCAACTGCCCGCCCGTGGCTTTGAAGTGACCCAGTGGCTACCATCCGATTCCGGGGTAACGAGCTTGCAGATTTCGATGTACTTTTGCGTTCACCTGTTTCAATGAGAGTGGCTCTTGATTCGGATGAGCGGACGTTCCAAAGGCCGTCTTGCG
Source organism: Rhodoferax sp. (assembly GCA_031372035.1). GTDB lineage: Bacteria > Pseudomonadota > Gammaproteobacteria > Burkholderiales > Burkholderiaceae_C > CAISIP01. Next base: position 12,137 of record JANMKM010000154.1, read on the forward strand.
CAGTTTGGCCCGCCGCTTATGTCGGACGTCATTCAACGGGGTATGGCGGCGCCGCTCGCTGATCTCCTGCGGCTCGCCCAAACCTCGTGCAAGCGACCGCGAATGCCGCCTTGCATCAATGAAGCTCGCAGTCCAGAGGCAGCACTGTCGCCAGGTGAACAGAAATGAACCACGCCCTTGATCGGCTCGCCGAGGCACTCAAGCTGGACAGCGCAACCAACGAGCGGTTGCGCCTGGAGTTCGGCTATGCCTGCGTCCTGCGGGTCCGGCATCTGCTGGAGCAGCCAGAAGTCGAACAATGTCTGCTGGAGCTTGGAGCCTTTCTGCAGGGCACGGCAAGCCGGGAGCAATTGCAAGCCACCGCAGACCGGGCGGCCAGCCTGGCCAACCACCACCAGGGCTCCCGGTCCATTGACGGCTGTGGCCATGCAGCCGTGTCAGCCACTTACGCGGTGGCCAAGGCGGTGGAGGGCAAGGCATCGGAGGCTGCGAGCTACACCGCATATGCAGTCATCTATGCCCAGGGTGGCTACGCGGCTGTCGCGGAGCGTGCATCCTTCGAGCCGGAGTTTGCGTGGCAGATGCATACGCTCGCTGCATTGGCCAGACGAACAGGGATACACCCAAATGCTACATAGTTGGTAGCACTCCATAGCCGTTCCATGCGCCTTGCAGGCACGTTCAGCAGTGAAAACTGGTGAAAAGTGCATGCCGAGAGCCTGGATTGGGGCGCAAAATGAATATATGTCGAAATATGACCATGCAGGCGACATGTCATGAAAAATGCGTGCCGAGATCGCCAAAGTGACAACGGGCGCGGATGTTGGTTTGCATCCTGAAGCGCCAGCGACTGCCCGCACGTGGCTTCGCCCACCAAGACCCTAAATCTGCGCCCCCTCCACCAGAAACCGAACCCGCCGCTGACCATTCCATTCATCCGCATCAAGTCGGAAAGCCAGCAGCACCTTGGGTGGCAGCGGCTCGGTGCGGCCGAACCAGATGCCGTCCACGGGCGTGCCCTGGTGCTTGAGTTTCAGCGCCAGATGCTTGTCACCTACGAGCCGCTGTGACAGCACCTCCACCTCTTCGCTGAAGGTGGGCTGGGCGAAGCCCTGGCCCCAGACCTCGCGCTGCAGCGTGTCGGCCATGTCGGCACGGCGGTACTCGGCGGCCAGCGGGCCGTCGGTGGCCAGACGGCGCTGCAGCGTGCTGGCGTCCAGCCATTCGCTGGCCACCTGGGTGAAGGCCTGCTCGAACAGGTCCAGGTGGTCCTCCGTCACGGTACAGCCGGCCGCCATGGCATGGCCGCCAAAGCGCAGCAGCACCTGGGGATGGCGCTTGGCCACCAGATCCAGCGCGTCGCGCAGGTGAAAGCCGGGTATGGAGCGGCCAGAACCTTTGAGCTCGTGCTCGCGCCCCGCAGCCTGTGATGCGGCGAAGACAAAGGTCGGGCGGTGCAGCTTGTCCTTGAGCCGGCCGGCCACGATGCCGACCACGCCTTCGTGGAAGTCCGGGTCGAACACGCAGATGGCGGGTGGTGGCTCCTCGCCTTCCTCGAACAGCGACTCGGCAATTTCCAGCGCCGTGTCGCGCATGTCGCCCTCGATCTCGCGCCGCTGCCGGTTGATGCCGTCCAGCGTCTTGGCCAGTTCCTCGGCCCGGACCGCGTCTTCGGTCAGCAGGCATTCGATGCCCAGCGTCATGTCGGCCAGCCGTCCGGCGGCGTTGATGCGCGGCCCCAGGGCAAAGCCCAGGTCAAAGGTGGTGGCGCGGCTCACGTCGCGCGCGGCCGCGGCAAACAGCGCTGCCAGGCCCGGCGGCATGGCGCGGGCGCGGATGCGCTTGAGGCCTTGCGCCACCAGCCGGCGGTTGTTCGGGTCCAGCCGCACCACGTCGGCCACCGTGCCCAGCGCCACCAGCGGCAGCAGGGTGTCGAGCTTGGGCTGTTCTTGCGCGCCAAAGGCGCCGCGCTTGCGCAACTCGGCCCGCAGGGCCAGCAGCACATAGAACATCACGCCCACGCCGGCCAGGGCCTTGCTCTCGAAGGGGCAGCCGGGCTGGTTCGGGTTCACGATCACATCGGCTTCGGGCAGCCAGACCGTGCCGTCCACCAGCGCCGGCAGGTGGTGGTCGGTCACCAGCACCTGCAGCCCCAACGCCTGGGCCCGGGCCACGCCGTCGATGCTGGCGATGCCGTTGTCCACGGTGATCAGCACATCGGCGCCCTGGTCATGCACCCGCTGCGCTATCGGCGCCGTCAGGCCGTAGCCGTCCACCACCCGGTCCGGCACCAGGTAGCTGACCTGGGTCGCGCCCAGCAGGCGCAGCCCGCGCAGGCCTACGGCGCAGGCGGTGGCGCCATCGCAGTCATAGTCGGCCACGATGCACAGGCGTTTGTTGGCGGCAATCGCGTTGGCCAGCAGCGTGGCCGCGGCTGCGGCGCCCAGCAGGCTTCCCGGTGGCAGCAGGCGGGCCAGGGCGTCGTCCAATTCGTCCTTGCTGTGCACGCCACGGGCCGCGTACAGGCGCGCCAGCAGCGGGTGGACGCCGGCCTGCTCGAGGGCCCAGGTGGCCCGTGGTGGAATCTCGCGTGCTTCAATTTTCATAGCTTTCCGTGCAGGCTGTACAAACCCTGGCGCCTGAATGCGTGGGTGAATCGGGTGATGGCGGGGTGTGCCTGCGGGCCGTAACACAGGCCGGAGCGGCTGCCGCACAGACTCAGGGCGACGCTCTGGCCGGCGCGCGCCGCCGCCAGCGCCGTGGCGCAATGGCTGCTGTCGAACTGTTGCCAGGCTATGCCCCAGGCCTGCCAGTCGCCGGCCAGAGCCGGTGACCGCAGCGTCGTGATTTCCTGAACGTCTTTGGCCGAAGCGGGCTCAAGCGCAGGCAGGGCGCCGCAGCCGCTGACCCAGAAGGAGTTGATGCTGACCAGGCCACGGGCAGCGCGGGCCTCGTTCACCGGGTGGGTGTAGAGCAGCATCTGCATCTCGTTCTGCAGCCGGCGCAGGGCTTTGGCCTGTTGCGTTCGCGGTATCCAGCTGTCGATGTCGGCGCCGCACACCCGGTCCAGCGAAGCCGCGGCCATGCCGCGGAACAGTTCGCCGCGCGCCAGCCAGCGTTGCTTTTTGGCGTATTCCAGGTGGATGCCGTCTTCCGCGAAGTAGGGCTGCATGCTCTGCAGCAGCATGCGCGACTCTTCCTCCTCCAGTGCCAGCTGCTGCGTCAACCCCATGCTGATGTGGCTGGCTGCCACGTCCCAGTGGCAGGGCGTCACGTCGGCCCAAGCCGCATCGCCCGGGTCCCGGTCCTGCGTTTGCAGGCGCCAGGCTGCCCAGGGGATGCAACCGTCGCCAACTGGCAGGCCGTGCAGCCGGGCCAGCTCCCGCTCGGCTGGCGTGGACCAGCTTTCGTCTGTGCCGACGTCGCGGTGCGCCAGTTGCAGGCGCTGCAGCAGTGCGCTCAGGTTCGGCAACCGCAGGTCCCGTGCCACAGCCAGGCAGGCCGGCTCGGGGCTCAGGGCGAAGGGCAGGACCAGGTGCATGCAGCGCATTGTCGGCGGGACCGGGCTGCTCCTGCCCGCGCAGGGCGCAATGCCACAATGGCGGCCAATGCAAATCCCCTATGAACTGTTGCTGGGCCTGCGCTACACCCGCGCCAGCCGCTCCACCCGGCGCAATGGCTTTATCTCCTTCATCTCCGGCGTGTCGATGCTCGGCATAGCGCTCGGTGTGGCGGCACTGATCGTGGTGCTGAGCGTGATGAACGGCTTCCAGAAGGAGGTGACCGACCGCATGCTGTCAGTGATCTCGCATATCGAAATCTTCGCCCAGGGCGGCGCAGCGCTGGGCGACCCCAATACCACCATGGCCGAGGTCCGGCGCAACCCGCAGGTGGTGGGTGTGGCGCCCTTTATCGCGGCCCAGGCCCTGCTGGCGCGTGGCGACGACATCAAGGGTGCGATCGTGCGCGGCATCGACCCGGCACATGAAGCCGAGGTGACGGACCTGGGAGCCGCCATCAAGACCCGGGCCCTGGACCGGCTGGTGGCGGGTGAGTTCGGCGTGGTGCTGGGCGCCGAGCTGGCACGCTCCCTGGGCGTGCGCGAGGGCGACCAGGTGACGCTGATCGCGCCCAGCGGCCAGGTCACACCCGCTGGCGTGGTGCCGAGGCTCAAGCAGATGCGGGTGGTGGCCACCTTCGACTCCGGCCACTTTGAATACGACTCCACCCTGGCACTGCTGCACATCGATGACGCAGCCCGCATCTTCCGGCTGGAAGGCCCCAGCGGCGTGCGGGTCAAGCTGCGGGATCTGCACCAGGCGCGCGAAGTGGCGGCCCAGCTGGCGGCGTCGCTCAGCGGCCAGTTGCTGATCCGCGACTGGACCCGGCAAAACCGCACCTGGTTTGCCGCGGTGCAACTGGAAAAACGCATGATGTTCATCATCCTGACGCTGATCGTCGCGGTGGCGGCGTTCAACCTGGTCAGCACCCTGGTGATGACCGTGACCGACAAGCGCGCCGACATCGCGATCCTGCGGACCCTGGGTGCCAGCCCGGCCAGCATCATGGGCATCTTCATGGTGCAGGGCGCCATGGTGGGCGTGATCGGCACCCTGGGCGGCCTGGCGTTGGGCCTGGGGCTGGCATTGAACATCGACGTGATCGTGCCGGCGCTGGAGCGAGCGCTGGGTGCCACCTTCCTGCCGCGCGACATTTACCTCATCAGCCGCATGCCCAGCGACCCGCAAAGCGCCGACATCCTGCCGATCACCGTGATCGCGCTGGTACTGGCCTTTCTGGCCACGCTGTACCCGAGCTGGCATGCCAGCCGCGTGAACCCGGCCGTGGCTTTGCGCTATGAGTGTCCCCGTGGACTACAAGGCCTGGAGCGGTCGGGTGCTGGCGGCGCAG
>JANMKM010000176.1:0-5243 GCA_031372035.1 Rhodoferax sp.
TGACCAGTTCCTCGGCCACGGCGTAGCGCTGCGAGAACATGAACGCGTTGGCCCCGCTGGGCAGTGCCGCGGCCACCACCATCACGGTCAGCGGCAGGCCGCTCAGGCCCAGCACCCAGGCAAACAGCAGCAACACGGCCGGCATCAGCAGGTTCTTCAGCAGCGCCAGCGTCAGGGCGCCGCGCAGCTGGCTGCCAATGCGGGTCTGCACCAGGGTGATGCCCACCAGCATCAGTGCCATCGGGCCGAAGGCGTTGGCCAGCAATTGCAGCGGCTTGTCCAGCAGCGACGGCATCGCCAGACCAGTCTGGGCGAACAGCAGCCCGGCAACGATGGGCAGCGGCACCGGATGGATGATGGCGTTACGCGCCGCCAGCAAAACGGTGCGGCCCATGTGTTGCACCTCACCCTGGCCGCCGGCCCGGTTCTCGCGTGCCACCGCCAGTTCCAGCACCACGGTGGCCAGGGTCAGCACCAACAGCGCGTGCAGCGAGATCAGGGGCAGCAGCGTCGCCAGGCCGGCATCGCCGTAGGCCAGGCCGATGAGCGGGATGCCGATCATCACCAGGTTGCCGTAGATCGTGGCCAGGCCCAGCACCGCGCTGCGACGGTTGGCGCCCTGCAGGGCAAACATGCCGAAGAACAGGCTGGCGGCCGTGAGCAGGTACACACCCACCGGCTTGAGATTGATCTGCTCGACATGCAGCGTGCTCATGGAGCGGAACAGCAGCACCGGACCAAGCACGAAGAACACCAGATTCGACAAGTCCTTGATCGACGCCGGCCGGATCCACCCGGCGCGGCCGGCGATGAAACCGATGGCAATCAGCACCACCACCGGGATCAGCGAGGACAGGGCAGTGAGGTTCAAGGCGCCGGCGCCAGCTGTCAGGCGAATTCCAGAATCGGCTGGTCCACGCTCAGGCTGTCGCCCTTGGCCGCCAGCACCTTGCCCACCACACCGTCGGCCTGGGCGAACAGCACGTTGTCCATCTTCATGGCCTCGATCACGGCCACGCGCTCGCCGGCCTGCACCTTCTGCCCGGCCTGCACCGCCACCTCCACCAGCAGGCCCGGCATGGGCGAGAGCACGAAGCGGCTCATGTCGGGTGGCGCCTTGTAGGGCATCAGCGCGTGCAGTGCCGCGGCGCGCGGCGACAGCAGCAGGGCGTCGATCTGGGTGCCGTTGTGTGCCACCCGCAACGCCAGCGGATTGCGGCCACCGGCCATCCAGCCACCGCGCTCCACCTGGGCCACGAACGGCTGGTCGTTGACGCTGCCACTGATACGCACAGCACCCAGGCGCGAGGAACTGCACAGCCGATAGCTGGTACCGTGCACCGTCACCAGGCTGGAGCCGGTCTGGCCCTCAAAGTCGGTCACGGTCACGGGGGTCTGGGTCGTGGCGCCATCCTGGCCCTGAACCACGACCACATAGTCTTCGCCCACCGCCAGTTCATGCCCTTCGAGCTGCCCACTGATGGCGCCGGCCCGGGCGCGGTAGCGCCGGTGCACGAAGGCCGCCAGTGCCAACAGGAAGTTGGGGTCGGCATGCGGCACGTCCTGGGCTCGGAAACCCTTGCCGTAGTGCTCGGCAATGAAACCGGTGTTGAAATCACCCGCCACGAACTGCGGATGCGCCAGCAGCGCGGCCTGGAACGGGATGTTGCTGGAAACGCCACGGATCACGAAGCCGTTGAGCGCCTGGCGCATGCGGGCGATGGCGTCGAGCCGGTCTGTGCCATGGACGATGAGCTTGGCGATCATCGAGTCGTAGAACATCGGAATCTCGCCGCCATCGACCACGCCGGTGTCGACGCGAACTCCACCCCTCACCCCAGCCCTCTCCCCTGCGGGGCGAGGGAGAGAATCACCCTCCTCACGAGAAGTGCCACTGCCTGCGCTCTCCCCTGCGGGGCGAGGGGGAAGTTCGCCCCCTCTCTCGCTCGCCGGAGAGGGTTGGGGTGAGGGCTCTCCCGCAAACAGTGTCTCGCGCGGCGGCACGAAGCGCACCAACCTTCCGGTGCTGGGCAGGAAGTTGCGGAACGGGTCCTCGGCATTGATGCGGCACTCCATGGCCCAGCCATTTCGCTGCACCTGCGCCTGGGTCAGCGGCAGGGTCTCGCCGGCGGCGACACGGATCATCAACTCCACCAGGTCGAGCCCGGTGATCAACTCGGTCACTGGATGCTCCACCTGCAGCCGGGTGTTCATCTCCAGGAAATAGAAGCTCTGGTCCCGACCCACCACGAACTCCACCGTGCCGGCGCTCTGGTACTTCACGGCCTGGGCCAGGGCTACAGCCTGCTCGCCCATGGCTTTGCGGGTGGCGTCGCTGATGAAGGGCGATGGCGCCTCCTCGATCACCTTCTGGTGCCGCCGCTGAATGGAGCACTCGCGCTCGTTCAGGTAAATCACGTTGCCATGGGCGTCGCCCAGCACCTGGATCTCGATGTGGCGCGGCTCCTCCACAAATTTCTCGATGAACACCCGGTCGTCACCAAAGCTGTTGCGGGCCTCGTTGCGGCAGGAGGTGTAGCCTTCGAACGCCTCCTTGTCGTTGAAGGCCACGCGCAGACCCTTGCCGCCGCCGCCGGCCGAGGCCTTGATCATCACGGGGTAGCCAATGCTCCTGGCGATCTCCACCGCACGCTCGGCCGTCTCGATCGCGTCATTCACACCCGGGATGCAGTTCACGCCGGCCGCACCGGCCAGGCGCTTGGACTCGATCTTGTCGCCCATGGCGGCGATGGAATAGTGCTTCGGGCCGATGAAGGTGATGCCCTCCTCCTCCACCCGTTTGGCAAAGCCCGCGTTCTCGCTCAGGAAGCCATAGCCAGGGTGCACCGCCTGGGCGCCGGTCTGCTTCGCTGCGGCGATGATGCGGTCCGCCAGCAGGTAGCTCTCGCGGCTGGGCGCGGCGCCGATGTGCACCGCCTCGTCCGCCAGTTCCACGTGGCGGGCGTCCTTGTCGGCGTCGGAATACACCGCCACGGTCTGGATGCCCATCTTGCGTGCGGTCTTGATCACTCTGCAAGCGATCTCCCCACGGTTGGCAATCAAAATCTTGCTAAACATGCTTGGCCTCTTTTGACTATCTTGATATCACTGAATCATGTTGACGACTAGCATCCAAGCTCCGAAACAAGTGCTTTTGCGCTTGCCCGACGATGTGGCTGCCAAACTGGCCCGCGCGGTGGCGCCGCGAAAGCGCAACCAGTTTTTGGTAGATCTGGTTCGCCGCGAGCTCGACAAGGAAGACCAGGCCCTGATCGACGCCTGCGAATCGTTGAATCGCATCGAAGCCGCACATCCGACACTGAAAGCAGAAGCCACCGAATGGCTGGAAGCCAATCTGACAGCATCGGTGTACACATCGGATTCGGGCTTCGATGCCAAGGCCTTTTCTCGCGCAGCTGCGCAGGCACAAGCCTTGCTGGCACGCAAGCCACAACCCAAGCGCCGCCGGGCATGAAGCCGGCGTACCAGCGCGGCGAGGTGTACCGGACGCAACTGGACCCGACACGAGGCCACGAACAGGTCAAGACACGCCCCTGCGTCATTCGTTCGGACACCCTCATTAACCAACGCCGAGGCACGGTGGTGGTGGTACCGCTGACAACAACGCCCCAGCCAGCCCATCCGCCCCTCCTTGTCGCCAAACCGTCGATGGGCCAGAACGCCAAGGCGCGCACAGAGCACATCCGATCCGTAGACAAATCCCGCCTCGGCCGGCTGGGGGGCATGCTGAGCGAGCAGGACATCGAAGAGCTGGGGCGCGCCATGTTCAAGGTGCTCAAGCTGGGTTGATACCGTCACAAAGGAATATTGCCGTGCTTGCGCCACGGGTTCTCGACCTTCTTGTCACGCAGCATCACCAGTGAGCGGCAGATGCGCCTGCGGGTTTCGTGCGGCAGGATCACGTCGTCGATGAAGCCGCGGGCGCCGGCCACAAAGGGGTTGGCGAAACGGGCCTTGTATTCAGCCTCACGCGCTGCCAGCTTGGCGGGATCGCCCTTGTCCTCGCGGAAGATGATCTCGACCGCGCCCTTGGCGCCCATGACCGCAATCTCGGCGTTCGGCCAGGCAAAGTTGACGTCGCCGCGCAGGTGCTTGGACGACATCACGTCGTAGGCGCCGCCGTAGGCCTTGCGCGTGATCACCGTGATCTTTGGCACCGTGCATTCGGCAAAGGCATACAGCAGCTTGGCGCCATGCTTGATGATGCCGCCGTACTCCTGCGAGGTACCGGGCATGAAACCCGGCACATCGACAAAGGTGACCACCGGAATGTTGAAGGCGTCGCAGAAGCGCACGAAGCGCGCCGCCTTGATCGAGCTCTTGATGTCCAGGCAGCCGGCCAGCACCAGCGGCTGATTGGCGACGATGCCCACCGTCTGCCCTTCCAGCCGGCAAAAGCCGATGATGATGTTCTTCGCGTACTCGGGCTGCAGCTCGAAGAAGTCGCCGTCGTCGGCGATTTTCACGATCAGCTCCTTCATGTCGTAGGGCTTGTTCGGGTTGTCGGGCACCAGGCTGTCCAGGCTCCCGTCGGTGCGCTCGGCCGGGTCTCCGCCCTTGCGTGTCGGTGCCTTTTCCCGGTTGTTCAACGGCAGGTAGTTGTAGAGCCGGCGCAGCATCAACAGCGCTTCCACATCGTTGTCAAAAGCCCGGTCGGCAACACCGCTTTGGGTGGTGTGGGTGATGGCCCCGCCCAGCTGCTCGGCCGTCACGTCCTCATGCGTCACGGTCTTCACCACTTCCGGGCCGGTGACGAACATGTAAGAGCTGTCTTTCACCATGAAGATGAAGTCGGTCATCGCCGGCGAATACACCGCCCCGCCGGCGCACGGGCCCATGATCATGCTGATCTGCGGCACCACGCCAGACGCCATCACGTTGCGCTGGAACACCTCGGCATAGCCGCCCAGCGATGCCACGCCCTCCTGGATGCGGGCGCCACCGGAGTCGTTCAGGCCGATCACCGGCGCCCCCACCTTCATGGCCTGGTCCATCACCTTGCAGATCTTCTCGGCATGCGCCTCGGACAGGGCCCCGCCAAACACCGTGAAGTCCTGGCTGAAGACAAACACCAGACGGCCATTGATCATGCCGTAGCCGGTGACCACGCCATCGCCCGGGATCTTCTGGTCGGCCATGCCGAAGTCGGTGGAGCGGTGCTCCACGAACATGTCCCACTCCTCGAAGGTGCCTTCGTCCAGCAACAGCTCCAGGCGCTCGCG
>JANMKM010000187.1:0-5051 GCA_031372035.1 Rhodoferax sp.
ACCATTCCTGCAGCGAGCAGGGCATCAGGTATTGCTGATCGGGCAGATAAGGGACGTAGCTGGTGCTCATCCGCAATAAACGAACACCCTCACTTGCGGTTGTGAGGGACAACCCTAGTTTCTGCCGCCCAGACTCCTAGGTGTAATATCTACGCATGCAATTCGCTTCCGGAACCGTTGTCGATGGCAAGGTCGTTGTGTAGGGGGCTTCCCTGCCAGAGGGTGCGATCGTGGCGATTCTGGCACGCGAGTCCGACGAGACCTTTGATATTCCTGCGGACCTGGAAGCGGACCTCCAGGCTTCGATAGCCGAGGCGGCGCGCGGTGAAACGATAACGTCGGAAGAACTCTTTGCTCGCCTTCGCCGGATCGCTTGAGGCAAGTGCTTCGGGTCGAAGTCACGCCGCGCGCTCCGGCGCAGATTGAGAGCGCTGCGACGTGGTGGGTAGAAAACAGGCTTGCAGCGCCCGACGCAATTCGTTCGGATCTTGAGGATGCCCTGGACCTGCTGACGCGGCAGCCGGGTATTGGAGCCCGCTCAAAATCCTCTCGCTACCCAGACTTGCGCCGTCTGTAACTCGTTCGCGTGAAGTACCACGTTTACTACCGCGTATCTGGCGGCAAGTTGATTGTGCTCGCCTTGTGGCATTCAAGTCGCGGTAGTGGTCCGGTTCTCTGATGTGGAACTGACCACGGACTCCTTGGTTTGAAAACCTGATCACCACGTCAATGAAGACCAGAGCGCCAATGTGGCGCAAACAAACGGGGGAGTCCATCCCATCATTCAACCGGACGCATTGCGGCATGCCGGCATTTGCCTTTCCATTTCATTCTGGGGCAAATGCCGCCACACCGCAACGCGCCGGTTAACTCAAACGTTGAGGCCTAACCAACTCATGGACTTTTTGGAAGCGCTCTTCATCCTGCTCTTCATGCCGGAAGCCCTTGTGGGCTGTCTCATTGGTCTCGTTGCAGCTGGGGCCGTTCACTGGCTGGCGACCGAGCCTGAACCGGTTGTGTTGGAAGCCGCGCTCGTCGCTGGCGGATTCATGCTGGGCCTGGTCATCGGCGGGCTGTCAGCCAAGGGCAAGGATGGCTCTCGTGAACGCCGCTGACATTGAACGGTCTAACAGTTCGGCCCACGCGGACACTCAGCTGCAGGTTGCCGCTTCGCGGCGCGTGTTGTGTGCCGGTGGTTTGCAACGTTAGAAGTTCAAACTGGCTGGTGATTCGGCGCCAATTAAGGTATATTTTCTATACTATGAATTCCTTCGAATTTGACGCCACAAAGAGCGAGTCCAATCGCACGAAACACGGTATCGATTTTGTCGAAGCGCAGGGTCTGTGGAACGACCCGATGCTGCTGGAGATTCCGGCAAAAACGGATGATGAGCCGAGGTATCTGGTGATTGGGTTAATTGATGGGAAGCATTGGTCGGCCGTCATTACCTACCGAGGGGCCAATATCCGATTGATATCCGTGCGTCGCGCACGCACAGAAGAGGTGGTACTTTATGAAAGCTAAAAAGTTCGAGCAACAGTTTGATGAGGGCGTCGACATCACGGATTCTTTGGACTTGTCCAAAGCCAAGCGCGTGCTGCAAGAGCAGAAGCGAGTGAATGTCGATTTTCCAACATGGATGATTGACTCACTGGATCGCGAAGCCAGTAAATTGGGGGTTACGAGGCAGTCTGTTATCAAGGTATGGCTTGCTGAGCGCCTCGAGGCTACCGCTTCCAACTTGCCGTTCCAACGGACGCGTGCAGGTACCGCACGCCGCTGAACTCTGCGTTGGGCAGCATGAAATCCGCGTTCATTCCATCCGCAGTTATAGCGCTGTTGCTGGTCGCGCCCGGTCTCAACGTCGCCCAGGCGGCCGGGGGTGCAGAACCACCCACGGGCGCACCCGAGGTTTACACAAGAGCCACCGTTCGCGCTGTCTCAGCAGCAGACGGCAAGGACATCCATATCCGGCTGAAGCTCCTGCCGGGGTCGAAAATTCCGTTCTCGACAGTGACCTATCGGGTGCTGGATGCGCGCCTTGTCGCGGGGATACGCGAAGGAGACAGCGTCGCTTTCAAGGCCGAGCGCCGCGATGGCGAAAACGTGTTGACGGCCATACACGCCGCCGAACCCTGCCAACGCTTCAAGGAATGCAAGTGACCCAGAGGTCAAAGCTAGTGCTGCTCAACGGATCGTTCGATCCGGAAGCCTAGCGGAATGCGGCGCAAGGCCCGCTGGCGAGCGCACGCATCACGGCGCATTGTGAATGTGGGCTAGCCATCGGCAGTGGTGCTCAGCCTGCGTGGGCCAACCACGTCCGCTGCCAAGGATGCCGGGGTGGGTGGCGAAGCGAAGTCAAGGGGGAGGAGACGGCCGCAGGCCGACGACGGAGGACATTCGCGGAGCTACCGACACCGGCGTCCCTGGCTTGCCAATGCCAGAGCCCAGAATCCTTGGCTGGCCAAGCACCCAACCCCCTCAGTCAGCGACGCCTTCCGCCTTGGACTTGCGCCCGGCCTTCCAGGCGCCGAACAACACAAACAGTCCGGGGATGAAGATCATGGCCCAGATGATCTTGTCCAGATGCGTTCGCACGAAGGCGATGTTGCCGAAGAAGTAACCGGCTGTGATGATGGAGCCGACCCACAGCGCGCCACCGGTGACGTCATAGAACGTGAACTTGCTGCGGGTCATCTGTGCCACGCCGGCCACAAAGGGTGCGAAGGTGCGCAGGAAGGGCATGAAGCGGGCCGCCACGATGGTGATGCCGCCGTAGCGCTCGTAGAAGGCATGGGCCTGGTCGAAGGCACGCTTGTTGAAGTAGCGCGACTGCTCCCACTGGAACACCTTCGGCCCGAAGTAGTGGCCAATGGTGTAGTTCGACTGGTTGCCCAGCACGGCGGCCGCAAACAGCAGCCCTACCGACAGCGGATAGCTCATCAGCCCCAGGCCGCACATGGCGCCCACCACGAACAGCAGCGAGTCACCGGGCAGGAACGGCATCACGACGACGCCGGTCTCGACAAAGATGATGGCAAACAGCAGGGCATAGACCCAGGTGCCGTAGTCACGCACGAAGGCTTCCAGGTGCCGGTCCACGTGCAGGATGAAGTCCAAGGCGAAGTTGATCAGTTCCATGCGGCAGGATTATCCCTGCGACCTGGCGAGCAGCTGGCACCACCCTAGAATCAAGCCGTGAACGCCATCCTTGCACCCGCTGCGCGCCCGGCCATCCGTGAACTGCCAGACGCGCTGATCAGCCAGATTGCGGCCGGCGAAGTGGTGGAGCGGCCCGCCTCGGTGGTGCGCGAGCTGGTGGACAACGCCCTGGACGCAGGTGCCACGCAGGTCACGCTGCGGCTGCTGGCCGGCGGCGTGCGTTTGATTGCGGTGGAAGACGACGGCATTGGCATCGCACGCGAAGAGCTGGCCATGGCTTTCAAGCGCCACGCAACCAGCAAGATTGCTTCGCTGGAGGACCTGGAGTCGGTGGGCACCATGGGTTTTCGCGGCGAGGCCCTGGCTGCCATCAACGCCATTGCCGACTGCAGCATCCTGTCACGCGCCGCCGGTGCGCGCGAGGCCTATGCACTCGACGGCCACAGTGGCGAGATCCGGCCGGTGGCACGCGGCTTCGGCACCACGGTGGAGGTACGCGAGCTGTTCTTCAGCACGCCGGCGCGGCGCAAGTTTCTCAAGACCGACGCCACTGAGCTGGCGCATTGCATTGAGGCCGTACGTCGGCATGCGCTGGTGCGTGCCGACGTCGCCTTTGCCATCTGGCACGAGGGCGTGCTGGTGCAGCAGTGGCGCGCCTGCGCCGGCGCCGATGTGCTGGCGGCGCGCCGCCAGCGCCTGGGCGATGTACTGGGTGCCGAATTCACCCAGCAGTCGGTGACGCTGCAACCCGGCGAGGGTACGGTGCGGGTCAGCGGCTTTGCCGGTGTGCCGGACGTGGCCCGCGCCCGGGGCGACCAGCAGTTTGTCTATGTCAACGGCCGCTTCGTGCGCGACAAGACCATCAGCCATGCGGCCCGCAGCGCCTATGAAGACGTGCTGCACGGCCAGCGCCAGCCGGTCTATGCGCTCTACATCGAACTGGAGCGCACGCGGGTGGATGTGAACGTGCACCCGACCAAGATCGAGGTGCGCTTTCGCGATGGCCGCGAGGTGCACCAGGCCGTGCGCCGGGCCTTGGACAACGCCTTGGCAGCGCCACGCGCGGCCTTGGCGCTGGCTGCCGGCGCAGCGCCCTCGGCAGCGCCTGCCACAGTCACCGCCCCAGCCCAGAAGTCAGAGGAGAATTGGCCTGCAAGGCGCATGCAGCAAGCGTGGAGCACTCCTGATTTGCTAGCGTCTACAAACCGCGTGCGGGACCTGGAAGCGCTCTGGCCAGTGGCCATTGGCAACCAGTCAGCAGGCGATGCACCCAACGCCGCAGCAGCCTGGAGCCCTGTGCCCGCCAGCGCACAGCAGCAGGGGCCATTGCCCGCAGCCGACGGCGCCCTGGGCCGCGCCATTGCGCAGCTGCAGGGCATCTACATCCTGGCAGAGAACGCGCAAGGCTTGGTGATCGTGGACATGCATGCGGCGCACGAGCGGGTGGTGTACGAGCGGCTCAAGCGCCAGCTGGATGGCAACAGCATCGCCCGCCAGAGCCTGCTGATTCCCGCCACCTTTGCCGCCACGGCGCAGGAGCTGGAAACGGCCCAGACCTGTGGTGCCACGCTGGACGCGCTGGGCCTGGAGGTCACGCCGTTTTCCATCCGCACGCTGGCGGTGCGCGCCGTGCCCGCCAGCCTGGCCCAGGGCGACCCGGTGGCACTGGCGCGCAGCGTGCTGGCCGAACTGGCGCAGCATGACGACGCTGCCGTGGCCGAGCGCGTACTGCAGCGCGCCCGGGACGAGATTTTGGCCACCATGGCCTGCCACGGCGCCGTGCGGGCCAACCGCAGGCTGACGGTGGAAGAGATGAACGCCCTGTTGCGCCAGATGGAAGCCACGGACCGATCCGACCAATGCAACCACGGCCGGCCCACCTGGCGGC
>JANMKM010000189.1:0-6753 GCA_031372035.1 Rhodoferax sp.
ATCGCGGCCGTGCCCTGCTCGGCGGCGCGGCGTAGTTGGGTCGCCTGGGCATCCGCCCCCTGAGCCGTATGAGCGTTCTGCTGCACCGTGCTGGAGAGCTGTTCGACGCTGGCAGCGGTCTGCTCCAGGTTGGCGGCCTGCTGCTCGGTGCGGCCGGCCAAGTCCCGGTTGCCGGTGGCCAGGCTCTTGCCGGCAGCCGCCACCAGCGCCGAGTTGCTGCGGATGTCCGCCACCATGGCAGAGATGGTCAGCGTCATCTTGTCCAGCGAAGCTGTCACCGCCGCCAGTTCGTCCTGCCCATGCACGCTGACCTTGGCTCGCAGGTTGCCCTCGGATATCTGGCGGATGCCCTTGGCAATCTGCTCGAAGTCGGTGGAAAAGCCCAGGTAGAACGCCAGCATCAGATAGGCCAGCACCAGTACCGTCAACAATACCAGCAGCAGCGTCCAGACCCCGGGGCCCAGCAGCAGCGGCAGCCCATAGGCGCTGGCAACTGCAACCAGCATCAGCAGGCCGAGCAGGCCCAGCTTGGCCGCCAGACCCAGGCTGCGCATCAACCACACACCAGGAGACATGACTCCGAATCCGTTCATCCTCTTGTCTCCAATTGTTGTTGTGCTCTGCGCTTTTGGCCGCCAACGCCTGGTACTGCGCAAATATACTGGCTGGGGTATCAATCAGATGGGGCTGCTGCTGCCGATGTCAAGCCCAGAACCGTCCCCTCGTACGCATGCAGGGCCGGCGCGCCCCCAGTGTGCAGGAATAGCACGTTTTCGTCCCTCCGAAAATAACCTCGCCGACTGAGACCGATCAAGCCGGCCATCACCTTGCCGGTGTAGACCGGGTCCAGCAGGATGCCTTCGGTGCGCGCCAGCAGTTGCACCGCCTCCACCATGGCGGCGTTCGGTACCGAGTATTTGGGCCGCCACCACTCACCGAAGGTCAGCACCGCCGAGGCTGGCACCTGCAGGTTCAACCCCAGCAGATCGGCCACGGCCTGGGCCTCGCGCAGCACCAGCGGGTCCTGGTCTTGCGGATCTCGGCTGACGCCGATGCCGACGATGGGGATCTGGATGTTGTTGCCCAGAAAGCCGGCCAGCAGGCCGCCGTGCGTGCCGGAACTACCGGACCCGACCACCACATGGTCGATGCGCAGGCCCTGCTCGAAGACCTGCTGCTGCAGCTCCTGGGCACAGGCCACATAGCCCAGGCCGCCGAGGGCGTTGGAGCCGCCGCCTGGAATGATGTAGCCCTTGCGTCCCAGCGCCTGCAGCTCTGCCGCCACCGCGGCCATGGCCACCGCCATGTTGCTGCCGCCGGGTACCACGGTGATCGCCTCCACACCCATCAACCGGAACAGGAAGTTGTTGCCACTGGCGTCCACCGCATAGCTGCCTGGCACCCGCTCCTCGATCACGAAGCGGCATTGCAGGCCCTCGCGCACGGCGGCGGCCAGGGTGATGCGGCAGTGGTTGGATTGCGGAGCACCGCAGGTGACCAGGGTGTCGGCGCCCTGCGCCAGGGCATCGGCCACCAGGAACTCGAGCTTGCGGGTCTTGTTGCCGCCAGGTGCCAGGCCCAGCATGTCATCGCGTTTGATCCACACCTTGGGGCCGCCGAGGGCTCGGCTGAAGTTCGGCAGGAACTCCAGCGGGGTTGCGCCCTGGGTGTAGCGGCGGCGCGCAAAACGGCTCAGATCCATGCGGTTGACCCCTGTTCTATAGGCTGGTCGCCGCATTGTGCTGCACGCCAGCCTACAGCCCGCTGACAGTCAAATTCATGGACTCGTGCGCTCAACGAATCTCGCAGCGACCCCCTGGGCTTATCCGGGAACCTGGCCACAGGGCCTGCCGCAAGGCCTGCATGCTCCTGAAACAGTAGCGCTGCGTGCTTTCTGGATGCGCTTTTCCGGCGTTTTATACTCTCAATTTTGGCCAAATTTCGGATTCGCCATGCATGCTTTATCCCTGACCCCACGCCGCCAGCCGCGCCCGGCAAGTGCCATCGTTGCCAGCGCACTGCTGGCGCTCGGCCTGCAAGGCGCATTTGCCGCCACCTTTTTGGGCGTGGAGGTGCCACCGCCGCTGCCCGCGAAGAACGTGGTTGACACCTACTGGGGCACGCCTGTGGACGACCCCTACCGCTTTCTGGAAGACACCAAGGACGTGCAGGTCCAGGCCTGGATGAAGGCGCAGGCTGATGCTGCGGCCGCCATCCTGGACAAGCTGCCGGTACGCAACAGTCTGCGCACGCGCCTGGCCGAGATTGACGCCGCCGTGCCGGCCAACGTGTCCGGCGTGCACCGCAGCCGCGACGGCAGCTACCTGATGCTGCGCCGCAATGCCAGCGACAACCAGTTCAAGCTGGTGCGCCGCGCCACGCTGGATGGGGCCGACCAGGTGCTGGTGGACCCGGACGCCCTGGCCAAGGCCGCGGGCAGTGCCCAGGCCATCGGCGGCCATGCACCGTCCCCCGACGGCCGGATGGACGCCTATGCCATTGCCGGCGGTGGCGCCGAGATCGGCCAGCTGCATGTGATCGACACGCTCACAGGCAAGGCACTGATGGCGCCGATCGACAACGTGCGCGGCAGCGGCGACGTGGACTGGCTGGAGGACGGCAGCGGCTTCTTCTACACCCGGCTGCAGGAGGGCTGGGCCAGCCGGCAACGGGCCGAGCGCTTCCTCGACTCCAGCTTCTACTTCCACAAAATGGGCGCAAGCGGCCCGGATGTGGTGGTGTTCGGCCCCGGCGTGGACCCGGGGCTGGGGTTGCCGCGCGCCGCCAGCAGCGATGTGTTTGCGGTGCCGGGCACAACGCTGGCCATGGCGGTGGTGCGCGAGGGCGTGAAACGCGAGACCACGGTGTTCCTGGCAGACCTGCAGTCCGTGCTGGCTGGCAAAGGTGGCTGGCGCCGGGCCTTTGGCGAAGAGGCACAGATATCCCAGATTGCCATCGCTGGTGGTTGGCTCTATGCCCGCAGCGCGCAGGACGCGCCGCGCTACAAGTTGCTGCGCATGCCGCTGACGGCGCCCGATCCGGCGCGCGCCCAGACCATGATTGCGGCCGGCGACGGCGTCATCGTGGAACTGGCCGCAGCCCAGGACGCCTTGTATGTCACCCAGCGGCAGGGCGTGCTGACCCGGCTGCTGCGCATTGAACACAGTGCCGATGCCACGCCGGTGGAAGTGGCCCTGCCCTACGCCGGCCGGGTGGATCTGCGCTTTGCCAGGCACGACCAGAGCGGTGCCATCTTTGCCCTTAGCAGTTGGGTCCGAGCCACCAAGCTCCACGCCTACGACCCGGGGCGCAAGGCCGTGAGCCAGCTGCCGCTGCAGCCGCCAGGCCCGTTCGACGAGCCACAGGGCCTGACGGCGCGCGAGGTGCTGGTGAAGAGCCATGACGGCGTGCTGGTGCCGGTGTCCGTGATCTCGCGCGCTGATGTAAAGCTGGACGGCAGCAACCCCACCATCCTGTACGGCTACGCCGCCTACGGCACCACCGAGGAACCCAGCTGGGGCCCACGGCTGCTGGCCTGGCTGGAGCGTGGCGGCGTATTCGTGTTTGCGCACGCCCGTGGCGGCGGCGTCTATGGCGACGGCTGGCACAAGGCCGGCCACAAGACCACCAAACCGAATACCTGGAAGGACGGCATTGCCGTGGCCGAGTGGCTGATCGCCCAGCGCTACACCACCCCGCAGCGGCTGGCCATCTACGGCGGCAGTGCCGGCGCCATATTTGTTGGCCGCGCTGTCACAGAACGACCGGACTTGTTTGCCGTGGGCGTGGTGTCCGTGGGCAACACCGACTCGGTGCGCTCCGAGACCCGCGCCAATGGCGGCGCCAACATACCGGAGTACGGCACGGTGAAGAAGGAAGACGAGTTCCGCGGCCTGCTGGCGATGAGCACCTATGCCTCGGTGCGTGAGGGCAGCAAGTACCCGGCAATGCTGTTCGAGCACGGCGTCAACGACACCCGGGTCGATGTCTGGATGACGCTCAAGACCGGCTCGCGCATGGCAGCCGCCATGTCCAGCGGCAAGCCAGTGCTGCTGCGGCTGGAGTACGACGGTGGTCATGGCGTCGGCGCCACGCGCAATCAGTCGCTGGAGCGCACGGCCGACCGCTGGGCCTACCTGCTGTGGCAGTTCGGCCTGGCCGGGCCCTGACACGCTCTGATTCCACCGCGCTTGACGCGGATCAAGCCCGGGGCGGTAGCGCCATGGGATGCTCACCCTGCACGCTGGCAGTCTGGCGTGCAGGAGACAAACCATGGCTCACAGCAGCATTCAAATCATTTGCGACGAGCATGCCGCCCTGGCGGCGATGCTGCGCTCGCTGGGCATGATGGTGCAACACGGCCCGGGGGACGAGCCCGAGCAGTTCTTCGACGTAATGCGCGCCATGCTGTTCTACATCGACGAGTTCCCGGAGCGGCTGCACCATCCCAAGGAGTCGGACCTGCGGTTCCCGCGCGTGGCCAAGGTCGCGCCGCAGCTGATGGACACCATTGCCAAACTGGAGCGCGACCACATGAGCGGCGAGTCCTCGGTGCGCGAACTGCAGCACCTGCTGCTGGCCTGGGAGCTGATGGGCGATGTGCGCCGCGCCGCCTTTGACGAAGCCGTGCAACGCTACATCGGCTTCTACCTGGAACACATGCGGATCGAGGAGGCAGTGATCCTGCCCGAGGCACGCAAGGGCCTGACGGATGCCGACTGGGTGGAGCTGGACGCGGCCTTCGCCACCAACTGCGATCCGCTCACCGGCAAATACCCGCGGGACCCAGCCTACGACCGCCTGTTCACCCGGATCGTGATGCGGGCTCCCGCACCCATCGGCCTGGGTCCGGCGTAAGGCAACCCGGCTTCAGGCCCAGAGCACCCGGCCCTTGGCGCTGTACCAACCGTCGAGCCTGTCGGCCACAGTGGCTTCGATGCGGCTGCGCTTGATCTTCATGGTGGGTGTGAGGCAACCGTTCTCGATCGACCAGGGTTCCTTTGCCACCACCAGCATCTGCAGCTGCTCGTAGTCCGCCAGGCCGCGGTTCACATCGGCCAGCAGCTGCCCCAGTTCGCTCTCCACCTGCGCCCGTACAGCCGGGTCCGCAAGCCTGGGGCGCAGGTGCTCCGCCAGCACCACCATGCCAAAGGCAGCGCTCTGGCCCACGCCCGAGACCAGCGCCAGCTCCACCATCGGGTTGGCATTGAGCCGGTTCTCGATCGGCGCTGGCGCCACGTACTTGCCCTTGGTGGTCTTGAACTGCTCCTTCAGCCGCCCAGTAATCTTGAGCAGGCCGTCGGCCCGGCGCTCGCCCAGGTCGCCGGTGCGAAAGAAGCCGTCTTCGGTCAGGCTCTGGGAATAGAGCTCGGGCTGCTTGTAGTAGCCCACCAGCTGCCCCGGTGACTTGATCAAGATCTCGCCCTGTTCGCTGATGCGCACCTCCACCCCCGGATAGGGCACACCTACATAGCCCGGAGCATTCTGTGCTTCTGTGGAGGTGTGGGAGTAGGCGAAATCCTCGGTCATTGCGTAGCCTTCAATCAGTTTGAGCCCGAGGCGCCGGTACCAGGCGATCAGGTCCGGCGGTATCGGCGCCGAGCCACTGCCGGCCAGCAGCACCTGGTCCAACCCCAACCCGGCCAACACCTTCTTGCCGACCTTGCGGCCGACGATGGGAATGCGCAGCAGCAGGTCCAGCTTGGCTGCCGGCATCTTGCCAAACACACCTTGCTGGAACTTGAGCCACAGGCGCGGCACCGAGATGAAGCGCGTGGGCCGGGCCCGGCGGATGTCCTGCACAAAGGTATCCAGCGACTCGGCGAAGAAGATGTGGGTCTCGCCACCAACGAACGAGGCACATTCGACAAAGGCCCGCTCAAAAACGTGCGCCAGCGGCAGATAGGACAGGGAGCGGACCTCGGCCTCGCGCCCGGTGGTCTCGAACATGCGCTCGACGATGCCCTCGCTGACCCGGGTGATGCGCTCGAAGCTGTGCATCGCACCCTTTGGCTGGCCGGTGGAACCGGAGGTGTAGATCAGCATCGCCAGGTCGCTGCCGGCGCGCGCCGGCGTGCCGGTGACCGGTGCCGTCCGCGCCGTGATCGTGTCCCAGGTCTCGAAGCCGGTGGCCGGCGCCAGGGGAAACGCAATGCAGGGCAGGTCAGCACGCACGCCGCTGCGCTGCTGTTCCCAGGTGTCGAGCTTGCCCACAAACAGCAGGCTGGCCTCGCTGTGCTCCAGCACATAGTGCACGGTCTCGGCGTTCTCGGTCGGGAAGATCGCCACGGTAACGCCGCCGGCCATCCAGATCGCCAGCTCGGCCATGAAGAAGTGGGCGCAGTTCTTGGACAGGATGGCAATCCGCGCGCCGGGCTCGAACTGCAGGCTCTGCAAATGCGCCGCCATCCGCCGCGCCTGGTCCATCATCTGGCCCCAGGTGTAGTCCTTGACCTGCCCGCCACCGGTGGGCTGCGTCAGGAACACATGACTCGCCAAAGCACGCTCGTGCTCGTAGACGTAGTCCAGGATCAGTTTCGGGCTGCTCATGTTCGGTCCTTCCATGCGCGGGGTTGGCGCAAGGCAGGATACCCGTGGGCCTGGCGCATGTTGCCTAGGAGTCTGGGCGGCAGAAACTAGGGTTGTCCCTCACAACCGCAAGTGAGGGTGTTCGTTTATTGCGGATGAGCACCAGCTACGTCCCTTATCTGCCCGATCAGCAATACCTGATGCCCTGCTCGCTGCAGGAATGGT
>JANMKM010000205.1:0-7628 GCA_031372035.1 Rhodoferax sp.
TGTTGTTCGGGCTGATCGCCAGAAAATCCGGGTCAAACTGTTCGCCGCGGGTGATGTCCACGAACCGCACCGTGTACGGCAGCTCCATCTCCTCCAGCGCAGCGCTGATCTTGCGGCCGTTGGGTGTGTCATAGGCGTAGAGCTGGATGGTCATGGTGCGGGCAACTGGGGCAAAGCCCAGAGCATAGTGGCTCGCATGGCGGCCTGGGCTTCAGGGCTTCCCCTCGCCCTGCCCCGGCCTGGCGCGGGTTATTCTTGCCACGTATCGTCCAGCCACACACCCAACGGAGACACACATGCAACCACGTCTGAGCGCGCAGGATTTTGACCAGGACCTGCTGATTCTGTTCGACGCCTATGTGCACGGGAACCTGGACCGGCGCGGCTTCCTGGATCAGGCCGGCAAGTACGCCAAGGCTGGCATCACGGCCGCCGGCCTGCTGGCCGCGCTCAGCCCCGACTTTGCCCGCGGCCAGCAGGTGGCCAAGGACGACAGCCGGCTCAAGACCGAGTGGCTCAGCTACCCATCGCCGGCCGGCACTGGCACGGTCCGCGGTTACCTGGTGCGTCCTGTGGCGGCGGGCGCAGCGCGGCTGCCAGCGGTGCTGGTGGTGCACGAAAACCGTGGCCTGAACCCGCATATCGAAGACATTGCCCGGCGCCTGGCACTCGACGGCTTCATGGCCTTTGCGCCCGATGCGCTCACCCCCGTGGGCGGCTACCCCGGTGACGAAGACAAGGCCCGGACTGCATTCGCCACGCTCGACCAGGCCAAGGCACGCGAGGACTTCGTCACCGCTGCGGCCTGGCTCAAGGCCCGGGGCGACGCCACCGGCAAGGTGGGCGCGGTCGGTTTCTGCTACGGCGGAGGCATCGTCCACATGCTGGCCACGCGCGTGCCTGATCTGGCCGCGGCCGTGCCCTTCTATGGCAACACACCCGCACCGGAGGAGGCAGCCAAGGTGAAGGCACCGTTGCTGGTGCATCTGGCAGCGGTGGACGAGCGCATCAACGCCGCCTGGCCGGCCTATGAGGTGGCGCTCAAGGCAGCCGGTGCGCGCTTCAGCATGCACCAGTACGCCGGCACCCAGCACGGCTTCAACAACGACACCACACCGCGCTTTGATCCACCTGCGGCCAAGCTGGCCTGGGAGCGCACCGTGGGCTTCTTCAAGGCACAACTCTAAGCAGAACACCGGCATGATCATCGAGCGCATCTGGACCGGCAACGCCTACCGCAACTTCAACTACCTGGTGGCCTGCCCCGATACCGGGGAGGCCCTGGCGATCGACCCGCTGGATGCCGAAAAGACCCTGGCCACAGCCAAGATCCGCGGCTGGCAGATCACCCAGATCCTCAATACCCACGAGCACCATGACCATACGGGCGGCAATGCGGCGGTGGTGGCAGCCACCGGTGCCAAGGTCATCGCCCATCACCTCGCCGGCGCGAAGATTGCGGGTGTGGACCGCGGCGTGCGCGCCGGGGACGTGATCAAGGTCGGGCGCCATGTGGAGCTGGAATGCCTGGACACGCCAGGCCACACCATGTGCCACATCTGCCTGCATGCCCACACCGAGGAGCCGGCACTGTTTTCCGGCGACACCCTGTTCAACGCCGGTGCCGGCAATTGCCACAACGGCGGCGACCCGGCCACCCTGTATGCCACGTTTGCCGAGCAACTGGCGCGCCTGCCCGACAACACCCGGGTCTATCCGGGCCACGACTACATCGAGAACAACCTACGCTTCACCCTGGCGCGTGAACCCGACAACACCGCCGCACAGGACTGGCTGCCACGGGTGACGGGGCAGGACCCGGCAACGTCGGCGGTCACCACGCTGGCCCGGGAAAAGCAGTTCAACACCTTCATGCGCCTGGGCAGCGCCAGCGTGTTCGCGCAGCTGCGCGAGCGCTTTGCGGACCTGCCCGAGCAGCCAGACCCACAAACCGTGTTCATGAAGCTGCGCGAATTGCGCAACAGCTGGTAAACACCGGCACAGCAACTGGCGCGGGACCGGTTCCTACCCAAGATGGTGGATGCGCGGGTGGCCGCTTGCGCCTACTCTGGCGGCGTGGCGGCACCATCCCTGGTTCCGCTGCACCTAGCAGGAGCGCACCATGGATGCCAGCGTCATGTCGGTCACGGAAGTCTCGTTTGTCATCATCCACGGCGACCCGCCGGGCCTGGTGATCCATGCCAGCGCCAGCACACCGGACAGCGGCTGGTCACATGCCAGGCTGCTGCCCCACTTTTATGTGGTGGCACCACCAGATGGCATCTGGGACTTTGACTTTGTCGCCAGCATGCCGATCCTGGCCATGCGCGAGCCGTCCACCGTGCAGGCCGAGCAGCTGGCCCTGATGACGCCGCCCTGGTTCAAGGGGGTGCGGGTGCATGCCGGCAGCAACCGCCTGGAGGCGCATGAGCCGGCCCGGATCCTGTTTGCGCAGGAAGCCATGACCCTGGGCGGACCGGCGATCTGGCCCTGGCCAGCGCGCCGTGCCGCGACGGTCCCGGCCACGGCCCACTGAGACCGGCCGGTCACCTACTCAGTTGCGGTTGGGGTTGTTCGGTGCGCGGTCCACCCGGTTCGGGACGCCATCACCATCGCGGTCGCGCGCCGAGCGCACCCAATGCCCTGGCTGCTGGCGCCAGCGGCCGTTGTCCTCGACCCAGCTGTGCGGCTCGTAGGCATAGCCACGGCGCACCTGCATCCACGAACCCCGCACCCAGACGTGGCGCTGGTTGCGCCAGTCCCAGTGGCCCGGTACCCAGGTGGAGCCGCGGCGTGGCGCCGGTATGGCTTCATCACGCGCAGCAGGTGGGGCCGTGGTGACGATGATGGTCCGTGCGGACGCGGCCAATGGCACGCTGGCAAAGGAGGTGGCAATCAGAGTAGCGAGAAGGATTTTCCGGATCATGGTGGGTCTCCGTTAAGTGTTGAGGCTCGAAACAAGTCTCATGCATGTTCAACGGATTTTCCATGCGAGCGTTGACCCTCCAGTCGTAGGACAAAGGCCCGTTCGCCGCGTGTGCTGGCACACGCAGGTGCGCACCCCTGCCGCGCGCTGCGCCCGTGAGACGCAGCCGCACCGGATGCAGGTCAGGGCAGCGTACCCTCCTCCACCCGCCGGTAGTGCACTTCACGCTTGCGCACATTGTCAGTGCCGACAAACGCATTGCGCGACTCGAAACGCAGGGCGAAGGTGGCGTAGGGCATGGTCGGCGCTGACGGTGTCTTACCATCAATGCTGGTGTAGCGTCGCTTGAGGTTGGTGCCGTCGAAGCGCCACTCGCCCGCATGCTCCAGAGCCGCGCCCGCTTGCGGCCCTTCTCCGCGCACCAGTTCGCGAAAGCGGCCACCGGGCTCCAGCACCAGCACCCGGCGCACGTGCATGCCGTCCTGCTCATAGTCGCGCAACCAGGTGCCCGCCAGACGCTGCTCCACATCCTGCTGCGCCGTTTCCGCAGGATTGGCGTCACAGCCGGCCAGCAGCACCGCCACGCACAGCAGCAGCACGCCTGACCAACGCATACCTGCCTCAGGCTTTGGCGGACACGGCCTTGCGGTCCGCCACCACCTTCTGGGCCGTGGGCCGTTCGCCGATGAACTTGATGTAGGGCTTGTAGTCCACACCGCCGGCCAGCAACAGGTCTTCGCCATAGGCTGCCCTGGTTGCCATACCCACCAGCGGCAGGTTGGCAAATGCAGCGCAGTCGGCCTGGGTGAAGCTGTCACCGGCAACAAAGGGCGCAAAGCGCGCCAGGCGCTTGAAGGCGCTGATGTTGTCGCCGAGCTGCTTGCGTACCCGCGCCAGGTTGGCTTCGCTCAGGGGCGCCGAGCCGAAAAACGCTGCAGCATACAGTTGCCGTGCCACGATCTCGAGGTGCCAATCGATAAATGTGACCAGCTCACGCACCTTGGCGGCAGCGAAAGGGTCCGCGGGTAACAGTGGCGGTGCCGGCCACGTGGCTTCGATGTACTCCAGGATCGCCTGGCTCTCGCACAGCCCGCCCTGGGCCGTGCGGATGAAGGGAATCTTGCCCAGGGGCGAACACGACAGCACCGCTTCATCGCTGCTGTGGGTGCCAACCATCTCCTCAACGAAGGGCAGGTTCTTCTCCAGCAGGGCCAGCTTGACCTTGTTGTAGTAATTGGAAATGGGTGAGCCGCACAGCGTCAGCATGGTTGCAATCTCCTTGGTATGTACGGACCGCAGTCTAAGCCGGCCCTGGCCCCGACACTGGCAAACCGGCGACAAGCAGCACCCGGCCGACGCTACTTCAGCATGTGGAAATTGAGCAGGCGCGTGGCCAGAACCGTCTCGGCCAGGAAGCACAGCAGCGCCAGCAGAAAGCAGGCCACACCGGCCAGGAAACTGCCGATGGCAAAGCGGTCGATCTCGAACGCCGTGGTTTCGCCCAGGAACAGCACGATGATCGTCAGGCCGATCAGAAAGGCACAGGTGGTAAGCAGCGCGATGCAGCCGTTGGCCAGGCGCCCGCGCTTGCGTAGATCGCCCAGCTCGGCATAGGCGCGCTCCAGGAAGGCGGGATCGACGGAGTCCCGGGCCCGGTCTTCCACGGTGCGGGCGCGATCTATGATGCGCGCCAGGCGGCTGGCCACCGCTCCGATCATGCCGGAGACGGCCGTCAGCAGAAACACCGGGGCCACGGCCAGCTGAATGCCGTGCACCACGGCGGTGGAATCGATTGCGAGAGCCATGGCGGCTAGGGCCTGTTCACACTATTTCTGCAAGTGCGAGTGAGGTGAAAACCGTGCCAATCTAGGCGCGGGACGACGCCCAGACTGGCCGTCTGGGCTAGGACTGCAACGACGAGTGGCGCGGTTTTAACCCCGCTCCCTTGGGGTTGCGGCCAAAAAGGCCATGCGCCGCGCTGCAGAGCGTCGCCGGGCGGCCTGCCCGTCTGCGTTCTGCGCCTTGCGCATGGCCTTTTTGACTCGCAACGCATCTTGCAAAAACAGTGTGAACAGGCCCTAACGCAGATGACCGAACAGCGCCGGGCCCTTGAGCTGCAGCAGTTCCAGCAGGCGCAGGGCCGCGGCTGACAACGGCAGGTCACGGCGATAGCTCACGCCGATCTGCCGCAGCCAGGTGGTCTCGGGTAGCGGCACTTCGCGCAGGCCACGGCGTCGGCCCCGGCCCATGGCATGGCGCGACACGAAACCCAGCAGTTCGGTGCGCGCCAGCAAGCGCGGGATCATGGGGATTGAATTGGCTTCGATCTGCACCGTGGGTGGGGGCAGGCCGCGGCGCAGGAATACGGCATCGAGCCAATCCCGCGCCGGGTTGGACACCGCCGGCAACGCCCAGGCACAACCCAGCAGTGAGGCCAGGGTCAGCGTCGGCAACTCGAAGATCGGGTGTGCCGACACCGCCGCCACCACCACGGCATCCTCCACCAGGGGACTGAACGCGAACTCGTCGGCCGCCGCTGGCCCAGCGCCCAGCAACAGATCCAGCTGGCCCCGGCGCAGGCGTTCGCGCAGTTCCACACTGGGCGCCACCGTGATCTGCAGCGTCAACCCACGGGACTGGGCCAGCAACTGGCCTATGACGTCTGGCAACACGTCATCCACCGGCGTCGGACCACTGCCCACGCGCACGTGCTGCTCATGGCTCCGATTGAAGTCCAGATGCTCATCCGGCATCGCACCCAGGGGCGGAGCCATGCGCCGGGCCCGCTCCAGCAGCACCTCGCCCACCGGGGTCAGCAAGACCCCACGCCCGGCGCGCTCGAACAACGGTCCGTCAAAAGCCTGCTCCAGGCGCTGCATGCTGCGGGTCATCGCGGGCTGGGTGCGGCCCAGTACTTCTCCGGCGCGCGCCAGATTGCCGACGGTCGCAACCGTCTCGAAGCACTTGAGATCCCGCAGCTGCAGCTCCAGCGAGCGCTTCACGGACGTGGCAGGGAGTTCATGTCCCTATTATCAGGGCCAGCCCCAGGCGGGTGCCAGTGTCGGCGCGGCGGGCCGGCAACGCTGAGCAGCATCCGCCAGCCGCAGCCCGGCAATAATGCACGCCAAGGGCCCGTCTTGGGCCACAGCTCTGGAGCGCCCACACCAGGCGCCGGCGTCACAGGGGACACGCATGGTTCACAACAACGCATGGGCCACCAGGGTGCTGGCGCTGCTCAAAGGCGGCAATGCTGGCGCCGCGGTGGCTCAGATCAAGGTCGCGCCCAGCCTGAAAGACCTCAAGGCCTTGCAGACTGCCCTGACAACGCCAGCCCTGGCCGGGCGCTGGCCCACGGTGGACACCGCCGTTGCCGAAAATCTGCAAGCGCTTGCGGCACCCCGGTTGCATCGCTCACCCTGAAATCGCAGCGCCTTTCAAAGGGGAAAATGCCCGGAAGGCTCACGGCTACAGCACGGACCGTTACCGACGATGTAGCGCTCGAAACCCGAGGCGCTATTCTTTGACGGAGCCGGTCATGCCTGAGCCGTAGTACTCGACGAAGAAGGAGTAGATGAAAGCCACCGGCAGTGAGCCGAACAAGGCTCCGGCCATGAGTGAGCCCCAGTGGTAGACGTCGCCCTCGACCAGTTCGGTCACCACGCCCACCGGCAGGGTCTTGATTTCACTCGACGAGACAAAGGTCCGGGCATAGATGAACTCGTTCCACGACAGCGTGAAGGCAAAGATGCCTGCAGAAATGAGACCCGGCACGGCCAGCGGCAGCACGATCTTGACCAGGATCTGCCAGCGTGTGGCACCGTCGATCAGCGCGCATTCCTCCAGCTCGAACGGGATCGAGCGGAAGTAGCCCATCAGCAGCCAGGTGCAAAACGGGATCAGGAAGGTGGGATAGGTCAGGATCAACGCCAGCCGGGTGTCAAACAGCCCGAGTTGGAACACCACCGAGGCCAGTGGTATGAACAGGATCGACGGCGGCACCAGATAGGCCAGGAAGATCGCCAGACCTACCTGCTTGGCCCCGGAAAAGCGCAGCCGCTCGATGGCGTAAGCCGCAAACACCGATGCCGCCAGCGAAAAGAAGGTGGCCACCACCGACACCAGCACCGTGTTCCACATCCACTGCGGATAGGCGGTGTCGAACAGCAGCTTGTTCACATGCGCCAGCGTCGGCTCGATCACCCAGAAGGGATTGCCGGTGCGCGACAGCAGCTCGTTGTTCGGTTTGAAAGCCGTGATCGCCATCCAGTAAAACGGGAACAAGAGCACGACCAGGAAGGCGCCCAGCGGCAGATAGACCGTGACCAGCTTGCGTGGCGTCGAGTCCAGAAAACTCATGCCGACGGTATCGGCGGTGTCAGCTTTGTTCACTTGTCTGCTCCCCCCTGTTGCCAGGCGCGGCGCTGCAGGCCGAAATAACTGAACATGATCGCGGCCAGCAGGAACGGCACCATGGCGATCGAGATCGCCGCGCCTTCACCCAGGGCCCCGCCGGAGATAGCACGCTGGAACGAGAGCGTGGCCATCAGGTGGGTGGCGTTGAGCGGGCCGCCGCGGGTGATGACGTAGATCAGCTGGAAGTCGGTAAAGGTGAACAGCACAGAGAACGTCATCACCACCGCAATGATGGGTGTCAGCAACGGCAGCGTGACATGGCGAAACTGCTGCCAGGGTGTGGCGCCGT
>JANMKM010000247.1:0-2683 GCA_031372035.1 Rhodoferax sp.
GATCGCGCGGCCGGAAAAGCCGCATTGGGGAAAACTGGCGTTGCCTTTCATGAAAAGCAGCACGTCACTTGATTTGACCAATGCATCGATGCGTTGCTGGGCGTCGCTCATGAAAACTCCAATAGGATAGGGCGCAAACAAGCGCAATTATCGCGCGCCAGGCCATTGCCCACCAGAACAGCGCTCAATTCCGGCAAGATCGGTGCGGCTTTGCACCCGCGTGAAGCCACGCTCCGCCATCAGGGCACGGACAGCCCCAGCCTGCGTGTAGCCGTGCTCCAACAACAGCCAGGCGCCCGGACGCAGATGTGGGGGGGCTTGCGCCAAGATAGAGCGGATGTCTGCCAAGCCATCGGCACCCGAGGTGAGTGCTTGCCGGGGCTCAAAGCGCAACGCCTCCAGGTGCGGATCGTCATCGCAGATGTAGGGCGGATTTGCCACCACCAAGTGAAACAGCCCGGTGACCTCCTCGAACCACGCGCTTTGTCGGATTCGAACGTCCAGTTTCAGGCGGCTTGCGTTGGCTGCGGCCACAGCCAACGCGTGCGGGCTGTTGTCTACCGCCAGAACATTGGCCGAGGGCAGTTTCCGTTTGATCGCCAATGCGACGGCGCCACTGCCGGTGCCCAGGTCCAGCACCGTAGCGGGTTCGGCCGATCGGGTCTCCGCATCTATGGGCCCGTCGCGTCCAGCCCACTGCTCCAACAGTTCCAAGGACCAGGTGACCAGGGTCTCGGTGTCGGGCCTGGGCACCAGCACGCGGTGGTCGACCAGCAACCTCAGACCAAAAAATTCCTTGTGACCGACGACATAGGCCAGGGGCTCGCCGAGGACCCGGCGCCGCACTGCATCTGAAAAAACGGCGGTAGTTGCGGCGCCTACTGGCTCCTGATCATGGGTGACCAACCATGCCCTGTCGGACATAGCTCTGCCCAGGGCATGCAGCAGCAGCAGTTGAGTGTCCAGCCGCTCAAGACCCAGCGACTGCGCCCACAGCATGGCTTGTGCGATGTTCATGGATTCAAATTGCTATCGGAATAGTAGCTTTTCGCGCTTTATCCATGAGCTTCGGAGCAGATTTCAAGAGTGAATGCGGTTGTTTTTTGCAGTCCACACCAGCCGATCATCCGATCGTGCCGAGCTCCAGGTCGGCCAATTGTTGCGCCTGCCGGGCTTGCTGCAGCGCCTGGATGACGTCGTCCAGATCGCCGTCCATGATGCTCAGGAGCTTGTACAGGGTGAGGTTGATGCGGTGGTCGGTCAGGCGGCCCTGTGGGAAGTTGTAGGTCCGGATGCGGTCGCTTCGGTCGCCGCTGCCGATAAGGCCCTTGCGCATGGCGGCATCCTTGGCTGCGCGCTCAGACCGGTCCCGCTCCTGTATGCGAGCCGACAGGACCTGCAGCGCACGGGCCTTGTTTCGGTGTTGTGACCGGTCGTCCTGGCACTCCGCCACGATGCCGGTCGGGACATGGGTGATGCGCACCGCCGAGTCAGTCTTGTTGATGTGCTGTCCGCCCGCGCCACTGGCCCGGTAGGTGTCGATCCGCAGGTCGGCCGGGTTGATCTGGATCGCGACGGTCTCGTCAGGTTCAGCCAGCACGGCGACGGTACAGGCGCTGGTGTGAATGCGTCCCTGGGTTTCGGTCACAGGCACCCGCTGAACCCGATGACCGCCCGACTCGTACCGGAGGTCGCCGTAGACATGGCCGCCGACGATGCGCAGAACCACCTCCTTGAAGCCACCAAGCTCGCTCGGTGATTCGCTGATCAACTCGGTTCTCCAACCGCGGCGCTCGCCATAGCGGCTGTACATGCGCAGCAGGTCTGCGGCAAACAGCGCCGACTCATCGCCGCCGGTGCCGGCGCGGATTTCGAGGAAAGCGTTGCGCGCGTCGTCGGGGTCCTTGGGCAGCAGCAGGCGTTGCAGTTCCAGTTCCAATTGTTCCAACTCAGCGCCAGCTGCGTCCATTTCGTCCTGGGCCATGGCCGCCATGTCAGGCTCGTGCGTCGATGCCAGGAGCAGGTCCTGCGCCGCGGCGACATCCCGTTCGCGCTGTTGGAACCGTGTGTACCGGCCGGCAATCTGGGCCAGGTCGGCATGCTCACGAGAAAGCGCCAGAAACTGTCCCATGTCACCCATGATGTCCTCGCGTGACAGCAGGAATTCCAGCTCGCCCAAACGTGTGGCGTAACGATCAAGTTGAGTTCGGAGAAAGGGCTTCACTATGGGGACTCAATGTTCTTGGCTGGTCCGGCAGTGGACCGATACACGATGCGCGTGGCCCTGAGTGTGCATCAGGGTGGCGGCGAAATAGGCAGAGTCGCTAACGCTCGCGACGCAGGAAGAAGTGTTCGATCGCGGTGCTGGCCCGGGTCCGCGCCTCGGCGTCACCGGCATGCAGTTCGGCCAAGGCGCCATGCAGGATCTTCTGTGTCAGGCCGCGCGACAGTGCATCCAGCACGGCTTCCGCATCTTCACCCTTGAGCAGCAGCTTGCGTGCCCGGGCCACCTCCAATGCACGCCATTCGTCAGTCTGCGCCTGCAGTCGCTGGATCAACGGCACATTGCCGCGCTGATCAATCCAGTGCATGAAGCTCTGGACGCCGGCATCGTTGATGGCTTCGGCCTGCGCCACCGCTGCAACGCGGCTGGCCTGACCGGTCTGCACTACGCTCGCCAGGT
>JANMKM010000264.1:0-2958 GCA_031372035.1 Rhodoferax sp.
TTGCCAAGGCCATAGACGCCAGCCATTTCCACCATGTCAGCTCCATTGCGGCTGCAGGCCTGTACGAGGGCGTGTTCCGTGAAGACATGTTCGAGGAGGCGGAGAACTACGACCACCCGTACTTCATGACCAAGCACGAGAGCGAGAAGATCGTGCGCAAGGAATGCAAGGTGCCCTGGTCGGTGTACCGACCGGCGATGGTGGTGGGCGACAGTACCACCGGCGAGATGGACAAGATTGATGGCCCCTACTATTTCTTCAAGCTGATCCAGCGCATGCGCCAGTTGTTGCCGCCCTGGATGCCGTCGGTGGGGCTGGAGGGGGGGCGCATCAACATCGTGCCGGTGGACTTCGTGGTCAATGCGCTCGACGTCATCAGCCACAAGGACGGCGTCAAGGGTCGCTGCTACCACCTGGTGGACCCGGTGGGTTACCGGGTAGGCGACGTGCTCGACATCTTCAGCCGCGCAGCCCATGCGCCGAAGATGAACCTGTTTGTCAATGCGGCTCTGCTGGGCTTCATCCCGCGCGGCGTGAAGAAGAGCCTGATGGCGCTGGCGCCAGTGCGCCGCATCCGCAATGCGGTGATGAAGGACCTGGCGCTGCCCGAGGACATGCTGACCTTCGTCAACTACCCAACCCGCTTTGACTGCCGCGACACCCTGGCCGCACTCAAAGGCTCGGGTGTGGAATGCCCGAACCTGAAGGACTACGCCTGGCGCCTGTGGGACTACTGGGAACGGCACCTGGATCCGGACCTGCACAACGACCGTTCGCTGCGCGGCACGGTGGGCGGCAAGGAGGTGCTGGTCACCGGAGGCTCGTCCGGCATCGGCCTGGCGGCGGCCCACAAATTTGCCGAAGCCGGCGCCATCACTGTCATCTGCGGGCGCGACCAAGACAAGCTGGACGAAGCCTGCAAGGAGGCCAAGGCCAAGGGCTACAGCTTTGTTGCTTATGCCACTGACATCGCCGACATGACGGACTGTGACCGCTTCGTGCGGCTGCTGGTGGAAAACCATGGTGGCGTCGACTTCCTGATCAATAACGCCGGCCGCTCGATCCGCCGCGCGATCGAATCCAGCTACGACCGCTTCCACGACTACGAACGCACCATGCAGCTGAACTATTTCGGCTGCCTGCGCGTGACCATGGGCCTGCTGCCAGGCATGGCGGCGAAGAAAAGGGGCCATGTAGTCAACATCAGTTCCATCGGCGTGCTGACAAATGCGCCACGCTTCAGTGCCTACGTGGCCTCCAAAGCCGCGCTGGACGCCTGGACCCGTTGCGCCTCCAGCGAATTCGCCGATTTGGGCGTGACCTTCACCACCATCAACATGCCGCTGGTGCGCACGCCCATGATCGCGCCCACCGGGCTGTACAACAACGTGCCGACGCTCAGCCCGGAGGAAGCCGCCGACATGGTGGCCCAGGCCTGCATCTTCAAGCCGGTGCGCATCGCCACCCGACTGGGCATGACCGGCCAGCTGTTGCATGCCCTGTTGCCGCGCGTGGCCCAGATTGCGATGAACACCAGTTTCCGGATGTTCCCGGACTCATCCGCAGCAAAGGGCGACAAAGGCGCCAAGTCGCAGTTGTCACCGGAAGCCATTGCCATGCAGCAGATGATGCGCGGCATCCATTTCTGAGCAGCCACCGCGCCAGGTAAAAGGGGCCGCAAGGCCTCCTTTCTTCCCATTGCCAGGCGTGGGATAATCTCGCCCCTTGGACAGGCCGCGTAGAGCCGGTTGATTGGGGGGAATGCAAGATGTTGGATACCGGCCGGGCGTATTGCGAAGAGTCCTGCAGTGAGCTATGGCGTTGGGCCATTGCCATGCAGTACAGCCACCGTCATGCGGCCAGGACGCTTGGACATAGCGCTGGGCGCGAGGCTGCGGCCAGGCGCGGGTTGAGCACTCTGTTCGTTCACACCCTGAGGCATTGATGGCAAGCGCACCCGCATTCGTTCGGGAGTTGTATACCCGCCGGAGTGTGCTTTCGCAATTGGTGTCCCAGCACCTGATATTGCGTTACCGACGCACGGCCCTGGGCTATCTATGGACTCTGGTCAATCCCCTGCTCATGATGTCTGTC
Organism: Rhodoferax sp.; assembly: GCA_031372035.1. Classification (GTDB taxonomy): domain Bacteria; phylum Pseudomonadota; class Gammaproteobacteria; order Burkholderiales; family Burkholderiaceae_C; genus CAISIP01. Next base: position 2,095 of record JANMKM010000264.1, read on the forward strand.
ATGGCCTTGGTATTTGCCGCGCTTTTCAAGGCTGAACTGAAATCGTTTGTGGTGTTCCTGTTTGCCGCAATGATCCCCTGGAATTTCTTCAACGCGGTCGTTACCCAGTCCACGGTGTCGTTGATCCACAACGAAGGCCTGATCAAGAAGATCTACCTGCCAAAGATGCTGTTTCCGCTAAGCATTGCTCTGGCGCTCCTGGTTGACAGCGTACTTTCATTTGTCGCGCTGTTTGCCATCATCCTGACGCTTGGCGGGACGTTGACCTGGACACTGCTGTTTCTGCCAGTCGCCTATCTGATGCTGTTCCTTTTCGCGCTGGGAGTCGGCCTGATGGTATCGGTTGCCACGGTCTTTTTCAGGGACTTGCAACACGTCATTTTGATCGCCATGCAGGGCCTTTTCTTCCTGACGCCGGTGTTCTACAAGCCAGAGGCCATTTCCGGCGAAATAGCCTGGCTGGTGAACCTCAACCCAGTGACGCCCTTCATCGAGCTTTTCCGATCACCCCTGTATCGCGGCGAATTGCCGAGCAAGGGTTTGATATTTCAGGCGCTGGCGCTTTCGCTCTCGGCTGGCGTCGTCGGCCTGTTTGTCTTTCTTCGCAACGAGAAGAAGATTGTCTTTCGGCTCTGATAGCCATGTCCAGCATCCACGTTGAGAACCTGTCGGTGAATTTTAGGATTTACCACGACCGATCCCCGTCACTCAAGGCCTTCTTTGCAAACCTGTTCAAGCAACGGCAGCACAGTTCGCATTCTGACTTTCAGGCCGTCAATGACGTTTCTTTCGAGATCCGCGCCGGCGATCGCGTTGGCATTGTGGGGCGCAATGGGGCCGGCAAGAGCACGCTGCTCAAAGCTC
>JANMKM010000286.1:0-4518 GCA_031372035.1 Rhodoferax sp.
ACCTGAGCAGCTACAAAAAAGTGAGCAGCGCGGCCCAGACCTTTTCTTTGGGGAATTCCTCAATGCCCTGTTTTTTGAAGCCTTCGCCAAGCCCGAAGCCGACCGCAGCCCCCTAGCCCGAGCGCTGACCGGCCAGATTCCCTACCTCAACGGCGGTCTATTCCTGCACCACAAGCTGGAACTGGACGCCGACCGCGCGTCGCGCGTGGGCACCTCGCTCACCGTGGCCGACAAGGCCTTCGAGGGCATCTTTAAACTGTTTGCCAGCTTCACCTGGCACCTGGACGACACGCCCGGCGGCGACGCAGACGAAATCAACCCTGACGTGCTGGGTTACATCTTTGAAAAGTACATCAACCAGAAGGCTTTCGGGGCCTACTACACCCGACCCGAAATCACCGGCTACCTGGCCGAGCGCAGTATCCACAAGCTGATCCTGGAGCGCATTTACGAGCCCGCCATTCCCGAGCTGAATCTCAACGAGGTGAAGTTCGACACCGTGCCCGACCTGTTGGCCCGCATGGATGCGCGCACCGCCCTCAAGCTGGTGAACGAGGTGCTGCCCAGCATCACTGTGCTGGACCCGGCCGTAGGCTCAGGCGCATTCCTGGTGGCTGCGCTCAAATGCCTCATCAACGTCTATTACGCCGTTGTGGGCCGCGCCGAGCTGGGCGCCAGCAGCGAGTTGCAGAACTGGCTCCGCGCCATTCAAAAGGATCACCCCAGCGTGGGGTACTACATCAAGCGCCGCATCGTCACCGACAACCTGCACGGCGTGGACATCATGGAAGAGGCTTGTGAAATTGCCAAGCTGCGCCTGTTCCTGGCCATGGTGTCTAGTGTGCGCAAAGTGGGCGACCTTGAGCCGTTGCCAAATATCGACTTCAACATCCTGCCCGGCAATTCGCTCGTGGGGCTGATGCGGGTGGACGAACTGGAGTTCAACAGTAAGCAGGACGATCTGTTCAAGCCCCGCTACCGCGACCTGGTAGCCGAGAAGAACCGGCACCTTGACGCCTACCGCCACGCCGCCGACGTGTTGGGTAGGGACATGAGCCTGCGCGGCCTGCGCGACAGCATCGACACAGAGATGCGCTACGCCAGCGGCGTTATGAATGAGCTGCTGCGCGACCAGTTCGAGGCGCTGGGCGTGAAGTTCGAAGAAGCCCAATGGGATGCGAAGAAGAAGGACTTGGGCAAACCGAAAAAGCGGCAAATCACTCGCGAGGACATCGACGCACAAACGCCGTTCCACTGGGGCTATGTGTTTGATGACATCGTGCAGCGGCGCGGTGGCTTCGACATCATCCTGGCAAACCCGCCCTGGGAAGTGTTCAAGCCGCAGGCCAAGGAGTTTTTCGCTGAATATTCCGACGTGGTCACGAAGAACAAGATGACCATCAAGGAGTTCGAGAGGGAAAGTGCCAAGCTGCTGCAAAACTCTGAAATGCGTGCTGCGTGGCTGGCGTATGAGAGCCGGTTCCCGCATATGAATAGATACTTTCGGTTTGCGCCCGAGTACGGCCACCAAGTCTCGCTGGTGGGTGGTCGCAAGATTCCCACTGACCTGAATTTGTACAAGCTGTTTCTTGAGCGCTGCTTCCAGCTAGCGCGCCCTGGTGGTCAATGCGGTATCGTTATTCCGAGCAGTATCTATACAGACTTGGGTGCCAAGGGCCTGCGCGACATGCTGTTTGCGCACACCAAAATCGAGGGCCTATTCTGCTTTGAGAACCGAAAGGCAATTTTTGAAGGAGTGCACCGCAGTTTCAAGTTCGTCGTGCTCACCTTTGAAAAGGCGGCTGTGCCACGGTTGCAACAGGCGGGCGAATCCAATGCAAGCGCACCACCCAACGACCTCCTGGCACCGGAAGCTGTAGAGGCTTCAAATGGCGGCGGCACCCAGCACTTCCCGGCTGCTTTCATGCGCTTGGATGTGGAAGAGCTGGCCCGGTTTCCCGATGAGGGAGCTATCCAGATGGATGTCTCCCTCATCAGGCGGCTGTCCCCGGACAGTCACTCCATGATGGAGTTCAAGAGCCCAACCGACATTCAGATCGTCGAAAAAATGCTGCGGTACCCGGCTCTTGGCAAGTTCATTCATGGCACTTGGAATTTACAACTCACCCGTGAGTTCCATATGACCGATGACGCGTTTAGGTTCAGGACGGCTGCGGAGCCCGGTTGCTTGCCACTTTTCACCGGCAAGATGTTTCATCAGTTCGAAATCACTCCCGAACATTCGGGCTACTGGATCGAAGAGGCTGAGGGCCGCAAAGCCTTGCTCAAGGGTATGCCAGATGAACATCAGAAGCTGGACTACGAAGGCTATCGATGGTTACATCGACGAATTGCCCGCAATACCGACACTCGTACCTTGATCGCTACCATCGCGCCGCCGAAGGTTTTTACCGAAATGAACAGCACGACGATGAACGTCACGGCGACCGGCATGAATCTGACCGAAATGGCCTGTTTTTGCGCGATCACCAACAGTTTTGTGCTTGACTGGATGCTTAGGCAGAGCGTGACCACTACGCTCAACATGTTTTACCTCTATCAATTGGCTGTGCCGCGCTTGCGGTCAACGGACCTGCCATGCAAACAACTCGCCTTGCGCGCGGCGCGGCTGATTTGCACTGACCTTCAATTTGACAGTCTTGCAAAGAGTGTTGGTTTGGAGGGCTACCAGTCTGGATCGGCAGATACAGCCGAACGTGCCAAACTGCGCGCCGAAGTAGATGGTTTGGTCGCCCACATTTACGGCCTGAGCGAAGAAGAGTTCAAGCACATCCTTGAATCATTCCCTTTGGTGGCGATGCCCGTGAAAGTGGCTGCGCACAATGCGTACCGTGACGTAGAAAGGGGTCTGATCCGATGACACTGAATGGCACCCGCTTGCGCTTGGAGTCTGTGCGCATTCGCAACTTCAAGGCCATTGTTGACAGCCGCACGGTGACGCTGGGGCCGCTGACCGTTTTTGTCGGACACAACGGAAGTGGCAAATCCAGCCTGATAGAGGCACTTGAAACCTATCAGGCCATCGTCACCGACGGTCTAGACATTGCCATGCAGCGCTGGCTGGGCATCGAACATGTGCGACACAAGGCGGTCGAAGCCAAGGAACGCGCCGGCAAGCCTTTGAATCCAATGACTTTCGACTTTCACATAGGTGCTTCAGCACGAAAGTCCACCCATGTCGAAATGGCCGTCAACAATGACGCGGCCGTAAATCGCATGTTCATTCAACGAGAGAGAGCTAGACACGCCAACGGCTGGATCATTGAAAAGGCTGTAGATCGTGCAGACGGTGTTTTTGAGCCCGGTCGGTCCATCCTCGGAGCCGGTGGCAGCGGGCATCGCGCTGTAGCTAACCATGTGCGCGACTGGCAGTTCATGAGCCTGCAGCCCGAGCGCATGGGCTTACCTGTCCCTCAACGGCGCACTGGCGGGCGCGTGCGACTCGCCAAAGACGGCAGCAATATCGCGGACTACCTCCTTGACATAGCACTCTTGGACGAGAGGCTCAAAACTAACGCGCTAGAAGGCATAGTGCGCACAATGGGATACGTACTCCCGTACGCGCGTGATCTTCAGGCGTCACTGACATCGGAGCTGGAACGCAAGGCGTACCTGCAGTTAACCGAGAGTGACTTCAAAGTACCGGGCTGGATGCTGTCTACGGGCACACTTCGGGTGTTGGCGCTTTTGGCCACTCTTCGCCATCCTGAGCCACCACAACTGGTCGTCGTGGAGGAAATAGAGAACGGTCTCGACCCGCGCAGCATCCACCTACTGGTCGAGGAGATTCGTACGGCCGTCCTAGCCGGCGTGACGCAGGTGGTGTTGACCACCCATTCGCCCTATTTGTTGGATTTGCTCAAGCTGGATCAACTGGTGCTCGTAGCGCGGAATGAAGCTGGCGAACCCCGGTTTCACCGCCCAGCCAGCGACGCAAAGCTGAACGAATGGGCCAAGGAATTTGCACCGGGACGCCTCTACACCATGGGCTCGTTGCATGAGGCTGTTCAATGACTATTGGCCTGATCTATGAATGTGGGCCGCAGGGAGCGGACAAGCAGGTGTGTGAATACCTTGCAAAAGCACTGCGCCCTGATGTGAAGTTGACCAGCAAGACTTTGGATAACAAGGAAAACCTGATGCGCGACGCCGGGCGTGTTGCTGCACAGTTGCTCAAGGACGGTTGCTACGGAGTGCTGATCATTTGGGATCTGCGACCATCTTGGCCTGAAAAGCAAGGAAAGCCTTGCCGGGCCGCAGAACGGCAGCAAGTTTTAAACTCTCTTAGGCAAGCAGGTCTGCCACTGAATGCGCCCGTTTACGCTGTTTGCATTGAACAAGAATTGGAGAGCTGGTAGGAGTGGCTCCGGTTGTCTGAACAACTTTCCCCGATTTATAAGTGGAGCTCGGGCGGGTTGCAAAAGGTGCAGAGTTGTCCACGGCGGAGGGAGGCGCTTGCGACGAACCGACCGACGCGGTGGGCAACTCGGGGCGCAC
>JANMKM010000333.1:0-7322 GCA_031372035.1 Rhodoferax sp.
ACCGGCAAGCAGTGCCGCGCTGGGGCTTCACCACTCGGCCATTTCACTAGAAACTCAATTTGCTCTTGAGCAGGAACTGTACCGACTTGATGCTCGGGTCGCGGTTCAGGGGCACGGCTACGTCGGCATGCAGCACATTGCCGAAGGAGGTGCGCGAATTGAAGATGCGCAGGCCGATGCCGGCATTGGCGAGCCAGCCGGGGTTGGTCGGGTTGGGATTGGCGCCGCCCCAGGCGTGGCCGACATCGACGAAGGCGGCACCACCGACGCGGAACAGCCGGTAGACGTAGAGGTCGCTGTAGGCCCGGGCCTCCACGGTGAACAAGGCGCGGTGTTCGCCGATCTGGTAGCGCAGCGGGTAGCCGCGCAGGCCGTTGTCGCCGCCCAGGGTCAACAGGTCCACCGGGTCCGGATTGGTCAGCGTGTCCACGCTGGCAGCGCCATACAGCAGGTAGCGTGCGCTCAGGGGCCAGTAGTAGCGGCCACTGGCCGTGAGCAACTGACGCTGTACCCGGCCGGCACCGTACTGGCCCGAGAGCGAGGCCGAGGTCAGCAGCTCATGCTTGGGCAGCGGCAAGAAGCCCTGGCTGACGCTGCCGGAGTAGAGCCACAGGTCCTGGGTCGAGCCCAGGCTGGTGAGCGCCCGACCCAACTGCACATTGGCGGCAAAGCCCATCGAGACGAACTCCGGCCGGCCCATCTGGTCCCGGTTGCTGCGCTGCTGGAACGCGTCCTGGACCACTTCAAACCGGAAAAAGGGGGCCACCAGCTTCTGGTCTGCCGGCAACTGCGCCGGCGCGGACAAGCCCGCTTCATTGCGGTATCTGTCGTCGGAGGAACTGATGCCGACGGAATAGCGCCGGGTCCAGCCGTCCACCAGACCCGGTGACCAGCCGCCAAAAACCTCGCGCGCTGCCGACTGGTGCCGGTACTGGCTGGCCACAAGGCCGGCCGAATAGACGGAGTCAATCCGGTCCTCGCGCGTGGCGGACACGCCGGCGGCCCAGCGCGCGTCCAGCGCATAGAACGGCCGCAGTACGGTGATGGCCTGGCGGTGGCCGTCAGTGTTGTCGGCATAGGCATAGCCCAGCTGCGTCCAGCCGTCAAAGGCGCGGTTGTACTGGACACTGAACTCGTTGCTGGAGCGGTCCACGGTATTGGTGTGGCCCAGGCCCAGCGCCAGCCCGGTGCCCAGCAGGTTCTGTTCGCGCAAGCTCAGGCTGCTGGAGTTGGCGCCGCCGGAGCGGCCGGCGCTCACGCCCGGGTCCAGCGACCAGGTGTCGCGTACCTGGACCTCGATGTCGACCACACCGCCCTGCCAGGACACCGGCAGAATCTTCACGTCATACAGAAAGCGGTTGGCGCGCAACAGCCGTTCGGTCTCGTCGATCAGCCGCACCGACAGCGGCTCGCCGGTCTTGAACAGCAGGGCGCGTTCGATCACGCTGGAGCGGGTCTGCACATGCAGCCGGTTCGCCAGCCGGAACAGGGCGTTGTTCTCCTGCGGGTCTTCCAGGTCAAATACGTTCTGGTTGTTGATGCGGATCGCTCCGACGCGCGCACCCGCGGCCTGCAGTTCGGCGAAGGAGGGGATGGCGGCCGGCGCTGTGGATAGCGCAGATGCTGGCGGGGTCTGGGCCTGCGCCGGCAAGGATGCCAACGCCGACATCACGGCCGCCAGCCAGGCGATGCGGCGATGCGGGTACCGGCTGGTCGCGGTGTCGGTGGGCAATCGGGCTGGTGGCATGGGGTGCTGCTGATTATCTGTGCCTGTCAGGAAGTTACGTGCCAGCCAGACGACGGTCTGTGCGCCAGCGGACAATGGATTGCTGACTGCTATCATCGCACGCGTGAACAGCAAGCATCGCAAGACGCTCGACGCCATCTGGACGGAGCCAGTCAACGGCAACATCGCGTGGAGTCGGATCGAGGCTTTACTGGTGGGCCTCGGCTGCCAGATCATCGAGGGGGCGGGCTCGTCGGTAACATTCGAATGGCAGGGGCGAAAGGCTACCTTCCATCGACCTCACCCGGGAAAAGAAGCGCTGCGCTATCGCGTGAAGGCTGTCAGGGAATATTTGCAAAGCTTGGAGATCAAAGCATGAGCAGCACCATGACCTACCGTGGATACACGGCCAGCATGAATTTTGACGCCGACGACAAAGTCATCGTCGGTCGTGTGATGGATATCGACGACATCATTTCCTTCCATGCGGACTCGGTCTCAGGATTCGAAGCAAATTTTCATGCGGTAGTTGATGACTACATCTCGGCGTGTGAGCAGCTTGGCAGCCCCCCCGAGAAGCCGGCCAGTGGGAAGCTCATGCTCAGGGTTGCGCCAACGGTGCACGCTGCCGCGCTCAGAGCCGCTGCACGCAGTGGGGAGAGCTTGAACAAGTGGGCTGAACAGGCGTTGAATGCGGCTAGCAAGGGGACCGGGGTCTCCGGCCGACGCCAGGTGCGCACCCAAGCCGCCAGGTAGGCCTGCGCCATGGCGGTCCGGCAGCAACTGAGTCTGTTTGTTGCCGGCGAGGACGCGTTCAGGCGGCTGCGAGAACAGGTCCTGGATTCACGCGGCGTCCGGCGCCAGGCAATTCCCTGGCCAACGTATCGGCACTCCAGTCGGGTGTGTCCATCACCTTCGCCCGTGGCAGTCTGATCGAGCAGCAAGGCGGCGGACCCTGGCAATTGCTGGAAGAATATGCGCTGGAGGCCCAATACCATGGCGATTGAACTGGACCACGCGATCGCCGCTGTGCAGGCATGAAGACATCGGCCATGCAGCGTCGCAGCATGTTGGCCGTACTGGTCTGCCTATGGGCGGGTCCGGCCATGGCTTTGTACGACCCCACCCCGGAGGAAAGCCTGGCGGCGGTGCAGGGCGAGTGGACGGGTATGCTGACCTACCGCGACTACCGCCGTCCGGACCGAATGGTGACCCTGCCCACCCGCCTGTTCGTGGCGCTGTCGGCGCCGAACGAGCTGGTGCTGCACTACATCTTCGATGACGGTCCGGGCAAGACGGTGTTCTCCTATGAGCGCATGCTGTTCGATCTTGCTACCGGTCGGCTGAGCTGGAGCTCTGCTGCAGACGGGAAGTCTGTGACCGAGAACCGTGTCACGTCCGTCAGTGTCAGCGCTGACGCGCGCAAGCTGGTCTTCGAACGCAAGGACGGAGAAATGCTGGCGCGCTTCACGATGGAGCTGTCGGCGCAAGCGTTGCGCCTGGGCAAGGACGAAGTGCAAGCCAACGGCGAGAGCGCGTTTCGCAACAGCTTTGTGTTCCGACGGCCCGGTCCGCGGCATGAGGCCAACGCCGACGACGGGAAAGCTATTTTGCAAGTGACACGTGAGTTCCAGGCGGCGCTGCTGGCTCGGGATGGCGCACGCTTGTCGGCCTTGCTGTTGCACCCGAAAATCTTGTTCTCTTCGCCAGCCGCGCCGGCACGGGTACAGCAGCGCCGGGCGCAGGGCGAAGCAGCCTATGACGGTATCGACCCGAATGGCGCTGAGAATTTTGTGGCCTTCGTAGCGCAGTCCAAGGTGTCGATCGAGGAGAAGTTCTACAACATCCGCATCACGCAGGATAGGCACCTGGCCTGGGTGATGTTCGATTTCGAATTCCTGGAGGACGGCAAGCTCGGCAACCGCGGCCTGGAGACCTGGCAGATGCTCAAGACGGCAGACGGCAGCTGGAAGATCCTCAGCGTGCTCTGGTCTTCGCACGGCGCACCCTGAATCGCGCTGCGCGCCCGTGCCCCGGCGATTGCGCAATGTCAACGCCATCCCCGGCAGCAACGGGTAAGCTGCAGCCATGCGCGCGCAGCGCCCGAGAGCTTGCATGGACCGACACTACCTTACACCCCTTTTCTCGCCGATGTCGATCGTGGTGTTCGCCGGCTCGGACGGCGCGCCTGACAGCCAGACGACCCAGGCACGGGCCCTGCGCGCGGCCCTGGCGGCGCAGCGCTTCACCGGCACGCTGGCCTTCCTGGATATCCAGGTCAGTGGCACGCTGGCGGACCTGGCGCATGCCCAGGCCGACCTGGCGCTGATTGCCCTGCCCCCGGCCGAGGTGGCAGCGGCGCTGGAGATCGCCGGGCGTATCAAGTGCCGCGCGGCGCTGGTGGTCTCCAGCGGTATTGAACTCCCACAGGCTGCGGAACTGCACCGCATTGCACACCGGGACGGTGTCCATCTGCTGGGTCCCAATTGCCTGGGCTTCCAGCGCCCGCACCTGCAGCTCAATGCCTGCGTTGCCGGTGCACTGGCGGCACCCGGCTCGCTGGCGCTGGTGTCGCAGTCGGGTGCGCTTACCGCGTCGATCCTGGACTGGGCGCGCAAGAATGGCGTCGGCTTCTCCACCGTGGTCTCGCTCGGGCCCAGCACCGCGGTGGACATGGCGCAGGTGCTCGATTTTCTGGCGGCTGACGCCCACACCCACAGCATCGTGGTCTATCTCGAAGGCATCAGCAATGCGCGGCGCTTCATGAGCGCGCTACGCGCCGCAGCCAACGCCAAGCCGGTGGTGGTGCTCAAGGCCGGCAGGCGCTCCGCCGGTACCCGTGCGGCGCTGACGCACTCGGGCGCCATTGTTGGCAGCGACGATGTGTTTGACGCCGCGCTGCGCCGCGCTGGCGCGGTGCGGGTGCGTTCTTTTGTGGAGCTGTTCTCGGCCGCCAAGTGCCTGAGTTCGCGCTACCGGCCGGTGGGGCCGCGGCTGGCGATCGTCACCAATGGCGGTGGCCCCGGTGTGCTGGCAGCAGACTGGATCAGCGAGATCAAGCTCCAGCTCGGCTGCCTTGACGAGAACCAAGCGCGCGCGCTGCAGCCCTTGTTGCCGCCGCTGGCCACCCTCAGTGACCTGATCGACCTGTCGGAAGACGCCAGCGCATAGCACTACCGCGTGGCTATCGAGGCTGCGGCCCGCGCGCCCCAGATCGACGGCGTGCTCGTGATCTATTCGCCCAAATATGGCGCCGACGGAACCCCGGTGGCGACCGAGCTGGCGCTGGCACACAAGGCACTGGGCAAGCCGCTGCTGACCTGCTGGATGGGCGACGCCAGCGTGGGCGCGGCCCGCGGCATCCTGAACGAAGCCGCGATACCGAGCTTTCGCACGCCCGAGGCCGCGGTCGGCGCCTTCGGCAACATCGCCTCGTTCTACCAGAACCAGCAGCTGTTGCAGCAGACACCGCCGCCGCTGTCGAACCTGGCGACACCGGACGTGGAAGGCGCGCGCATGCTGATCGAGGCCGTGCTGTCGGAGCGGCGCCAGGTCCTGACCGAGATGGAATCCAAGGCGCTGCTGGCGGCCTTCCACATCCCGGTGACCAACACCATCCTGGCGCGCAGCGCCAATGAGGCGATCATGATCGCCACCCAGCTGGGCTTCCCGGTGGCGCTGAAGATCGACTCGCCCGACATCAGCCACAAGTCCGATGTGCAGGGCGTGGTGCTCAACGTGCTCAATGCGGTGGGTGTTCGCGACGCCTATGTGGAAATGGTGAAATCGGTGACGCGGCTGCAGCCCACGGCCCGGATCAACGGCGTCACGGTTCAGAGCATGGCCACGCAAAAGCGTGGACGCGAGGTCTGCATCGGCCTGGTGACCGACCAGCCCTTCGGCCCGGTCATCACCTTCGGCGCCGGCGGCACCATGATCGAGCTGCTGGACGACCGCGCCATGGAGCTGCCGCCGCTGAACCAGTTCCTGGCCCGCAGGCTGATTGAGCGTACCCGCGTGGCTGCGACGCTTGCGGCCTGGCGCGGCGCGCAGCCGGTGCAGATGGAGGCGCTGGAGCAGGTGCTGCTGCGGGTGTCCGAGATGGTGTGCGAGCTGCCGCAGTTGCGCGAGATGGACATCAATCCGCTGATTGTCGATGCGACCGGCGCGGTGGCGGTGGACGCGCGCATTGTGGTGGCCAGTGCGCCACCCTCGCTGCGCCGCTACAACCATCTGGCGATCCTGCCCTACCCAGCGCACTGTGAGCAGGTCTGGCCGATGCGCGGCGGCGGCGAGTACACGGTGCGGCCGATCCATCCGGACGACGCCAGCATGCTGCAGGAGTTCGTGCGCCGGCTCTCGCCCGAGAGCCGCTACTTCCGCTTTGTCTCGTCCATGCATGAGCTGCCGGCCGGCATGCTGGCACGCTTCACGCTGATCGACTACGACCGCGAGATGGCGCTGGTGGCGGTACAGCGCGAGCGCCAAACGGCAGCGGACAGCAGCGTGACCGAAGTGCCGCGGATCGTGGGCGTGTCGCGCTACATCACCAACCCGGACCGCGCCAGCTGCGAGTTCTCGCTGGTGGTGGCGGACGACTTCAAGAGCCAGGGCCTGGGCTCGCGCTTGATGCTCTCGATCATGGACTTCGCGCGCGAAAAGGGCCTCACCGAGATCGAGGGCCTGGTGCTGGCCAACAACCCGCGCATGCTCAAGCTGATGAAGGAGCTGGGCTTCACCGCCAAGGCCTATCCGCAGGACCGGGATTTCAAATTGGTGACGCAGTTGTTGTGATTCTGGTGGGCGCCGGCCAGGCGGTGCAGGACGCCGTGGTCCAGCACCCGCACCCGGCGCCTGCGGACCTCGATCACCTGCTGCTCCACCAGCGCGGCAAAGACCCGGCTGACGGTCTCGAGCTTGATGCCCAGATAGCTGGCCAGTTCCTCGCGGCTCATGTGCAGCACCAGCTCGGTGTGCGAATGGCCGCGCAGGTGCAGCCGCTGCCCCAGGTCACAGAGGAAGCTGGCCAGGCGTTCCTTGGCCTGCATGCTGCCCAGCAGCAGGATCTGCCGGCCCTTGTGGATGATCTCGCGGCTCATCAGCCGGTGGATCAGCCGCTGCAGCGGCGGCACCGTGCGCGACAGCTCTTCCAGCCGGTGATAGGGGAGGTCACAGATCTCGCAATCCGTCAGCGCCACCGTGTGGCTGTACGGGCTTGGCGCGCCAATGCGCTCCAGGCCCACCAGCTCGCCGGCCAGGTGAAAGCCGGTGATCTGGTTGCGGCCGTTGGCACTGGTGGTGCAGGTTTTGACCGCGCCGTTGCGGATGGCGTGCAGGCTGACGCTATGGATGCCGGCGTGGGTGAGTGGCGCGCCGCGTGGCACCGTGTGGCGGGCGCTCACCAGGGCATCCACCTGGGCCAGCTCGGGGCCGCTGAGCCCGGACAGGCAGAGCGCCTGTACGGCGCAGCGTTGGCAGCTGGTGATGTTGTTGTCGGGCTGCATGATGGCCTTTGTTGTTTGCCACCATCCTAGGCACAAGAGCAGGCGCCGTTCTGATGTTCATCAAGCCGCCACGCTGCCGAAGCTTGCGGTGC
>JANMKM010000344.1:0-10495 GCA_031372035.1 Rhodoferax sp.
CGGCATCTGCGGCAGCCGCGGCGGCTCCTGGCCCAGGGCGTCGGCCGCCACGGCCGGGCTGCCGACCCGGCGGGTCACGACATTGCCGGGCTGGACGAAGGCGATATATTCGCTCTCCGGATCGGCCATGGCTTCCAGCCCCAGGCGCACGAACTCGTCGATATAGAACTGGTAGTTGGTGAACAGCACGAAGTTCTGGAAGTGCTCGGGCGCCGTGCCGGTGTAGTGGCGCAGCCGGTGCAGCGAGTAGTCCACCCGCTGGGCCGTGAACAGCGCCAGCGGTTGCGGCTCGCCCGGGCGCGGCTCGTAGGTGCCGTTGGCGATACCGTCGTCCATGGCCGTGAGGTCCGGCAGGTCGAACACGTCGCGCATCAGCTGGCGCCGCGCCGGCGTCATGCTGCCTTCGATATGGTCGTTCTCGGCAAAGGAGAAGTGCACCGGAATCGGCTGGGTGCTGGTGCCCACCTCCAGCTCCACCTGATGGTTTTCCAGCAGCAGCGCAAACTGGTTCAGGAAGTAGTTGCCAAACAGATCCGGCCGGGTGATCGTGGTTTCAAACCGCCCGGGGCCGGCGACAAAACCATAGCTCAGGCGCGCGCTCTTGACGCTGCCCTGGCGCGCCACGGTGTCGGTCTGCACCCGCACGAACGGGTAGCAGGCGCGCACATGACCGGGCAGGTCCTCGCCGGCAACGAAGCGCTGCATTGCCATGCGCAAATGCGCCAGACTGGTGTCATAGATGGAGCGGGCCTGGGCCAGGGCGGTGATGGGGCTGGTGTGGCGGGTCGGGGCAATGAAATCGGGTAGGTAACTCATGCCCTATTGTCCACCGCCGGGCCGTGGCCGCTGCGGCCTCAGCCCTGATCGGCGTCGGACGCTGCCGGGGTCCGCGGCCGCCGGCCGCGGACCCCGGGCTTGCGCGGCTTGACCGCGGGAGCGTCCACCACGCCGGCAAGGCGGCTGACCGCCGGCACAGGAGGCTCGTCCATGGCCTCGGGCAGCGCTGCCGCCAGTTCCAGCGGCTGTTGCGCTGGCTGCTGCTGCGGCTGTGCCTGTTGCTTGCGGCCACCACGGCTGCGCCGGCGGGCCGGCTCGCGGCTGGCAGCTTCCGGCTCGCCATTGCCCTGGGCCGTGCTGTCGTCTGTTGTGCTGGGGTGGGCCTGCTGTTGCGGCAGCTGCGGCGCCGGCTCGCGTTGCTGGGCGGGTACTGCAGGTTCGCTGGTACCGCTGCTGCGAAACACATAGGCGTTGGACTTCTCGTCCCGGCCGAACTCCAGCAACCCCCGGGCCTGGGCTTCCTCCAGCAAGTTGCCGAAGGCCCGAAAGCCGTAGTAGGACTCGTTGAAATCGGGCTTGCGCCGCTTCATGGCGTCTTTCAGCACCGAAGCCCAGATCTTGCCGCCGTCGCCCCGTTCGAACAGGGCGTCGAAAGTCTCCACGGCCATCTCGATCGCCTGGTTGCGCCGGGCGTCCATCTCGTCCCGGCCGATGCGCTCCTCATCGGGCGAGCGCCGGGGCGGCGTGCGGCCTTCCTGCACCTGCCGACGCACGCTGCTGCGCTGGCGCTCACGCACCAGGTCGTCGTAGAAGATGAACTCGTCGCAGTTGGCCACCAGCAGGTCCGAGGTGGACTGCTTCACGCCCACGCCAATGACCTGCTTGGCGTTTTCGCGCAGCTTCGACACCAGGGGCGAGAAATCGGAGTCGCCGCTGATGATGACGAAGGTGTTGACGTGGGCCTTGGTGTAGCACAGGTCCAGCGCGTCCACCACCAGCCGGATGTCGGCCGAGTTCTTGCCCGACTGGCGTACATGCGGAATCTCGATCAGCTCGAAATTGGCCTCGTGCATCGGCGCCTTGAAGGCCTTGTAGCGGTCCCAGTCGCAGTAGGCCTTCTTGACCACGATCGAGCCCTTGAGCAGCAACCGCTCCAGCACCGGGCGGATGTCGAACTTCTCCAGGTTGGCGTCGCGCACGCCGAGGGCGACGTTCTCAAAGTCGCAAAACAGCGCCATGCTGAGGTTGTCATGGGAAGAGGCCAAGGGTTTCTCCAATCGGGTTCCGGCCCCGATTAGATACCATCCACGACACAATCCAATGTGCGCATGCCCACCAAGATCCTGATGAGTCTCAGCGCCCTGTTCCTGGCCGTGTCCGGGATCGGGGCTTCCTTTCTGCCGCACGAGATCCTGGCCCATATCGGGCACCCATCGCGGGGACCAGGCGTGCTGCTGGTCCAGACGCTGGGTGCGCTGTACCTGGGATTTGCCGGCATCAACTGGCTGGCCCGGGCCAATCTGATCGGCGGCATCTACAGCCGACCGGTGGCAGTGGGCAACTTCATGCACTTCGGCGTGGTGGCGGTGGTGCTGCTCAAGGCGTTGCTGGCCGGCCAGACGGCGCCCGAAATCGTGGTGGCGACGCTGGTCTACTGTGCTTTCGGCCTGTGCTTCGGCTTCGTGCTGTTCGGTACACCGGCTGCGGTGGCGCGGCAGCCGCAGCAGGGGCGATAGGCGTCAGCCAGGCGCGCAACTGGGTTGGAGCTTCGCCGATGCCAGCCTTCGACCAACTCAATCTGCAGACCGAACGCCTGTTGCTGCGGCCACTGGGGCCACAGGATGCTGCCGACCTGTTCGCCATCTTTTCCGATCCGCGCGTGATGCGTTACTGGAGCACGCCGCCCTGGCAGTCGCTGGACGCGGCACAGGCCATGATCGAGCGCGACGCCCAGGCGATGCCGGAGGGTGAACAGCTGCGCCTGGCGCTGCAGCGGCGCGACGATGGCCAGGTGATCGGCACCTGCACCTTGTTCAACCTGCAGCCGCAGTGTCGCCGGGCCGAGCTGGGCTATGCCCTGGGCTGGGACAGCCAGGGCCGAGGCCTGATGCACGAGGCTCTGCACGCGCTGCTGGGCTACGGCTTTTCCGAGCTGGCGCTGAACCGGGTGGAAGCCGACATCGACCCGCGCAACCTGGCATCGGCGCGTGCGCTGGAGCGGCTCGGCTTTGTACGCGAGGGCTGCCTGCGTGAACGCTGGATCGTCGACGGTGAGGTCTCGGATTCGGCCCTGTATGGCCTGCTGCTGCGCGACTGGTACCCAAGAATGTGCCAGAGAAGCGCATGAATGCAGCACGGAGCGGTATGCTGCACGGCCATGAACCTGCGTGCCATTGAAATCAAGGCCTTTGTGCCCGCCCGGGACTTCGCCCTGTCCCAACGCTTCTACACGGCGCTGGGTTTCGCCATACCCTGGGCCTCGGAAGATCTGGCCTATGTGTGCCACGGCGACTGCAGCTTCCTGCTGCAGAATTTTTACGAGCCAGAGCACACCGCCAATTTCCAGATGCACCTGCTGGTGGAGTGCGTGGAGGACTGGTGGCAGCAGCTGCAGCAACTGCGGATCGCCGAGGAGTTCGGGGTGCAGATCGGCAGGCCGCAGGACCAGCCCTGGGGCATGCGCGACTTCACGTTGTTCGACCCTTCCGGCGTGCTCTGGCGCATCGCCCAGAACATCCCGCCGGCCGCCTGACAGCCTGGCCCGCAGCGGCCGGCCAGGCGCCACAATCACGGCAACAGTTGACACCAACCGGAGACCCTTGCATGCGTGATATCCGCTTTGTCATCTTCCACAGCCCGGGCCCGGCCTGGCTGCCGGGCGTGTCCATGTTCGAGCAGCCGGGCCTGCAGAACCATCTGGAGCACTACCGCCAGCTGTTGGCCGACGGCCGACTGGCGCTCGGCGGGCCCTTTCTGGACGCTGCGGGTGGCGGCATGATGGTTCCGGCGCCAGGCGTGGACGAGGCCGAGCTGCGCGCCTTTGCCCTGGCCGACCGGTGCGTGGCGTCCGGTCTGCTGCAGGTGGAAGTGCGGCAGTGGATGGTAGGGATGAAGTCGTGAACGCCGATGCCGATCCCTTGCCAGGGGCCCCGAGGCCTGAAGCTGACGAAAAACGCCACTTACTCGCGCAAGCCCGCCTTTCGGGCCGCAGGAAGAGCCTTTTGCTCCAAGAAGTCTCTGTAGGCTGATGAGTCGGACGGGCGAGGCCTGATTGCCAGGCCGAGGTGGTAATTGGGGTCAATGCGGTGCAGATCTTCCATGGCCTTGTGGGCACCAGAATCCTCACCCTTGAGCGTGTAGGCGATGGCGAGAAAGGCGTACACACTAGCGAAACCGGGGTTCGTATCCAGCGCTTTCTGGTACCAGCCGATTGCGCTTTCATAGTCACTCATCGTCAAATAGGCGCCTCCCATCGTTACAAAAATGCCATCAGGCGGATGCCGGGGGTCCAGGGCAATGGCCTGTTGCAGCAGTTCGACTGCTTTGCGCGGTTGGCCACCGCGCACGTAGGAAAGAGCCAGATTGGCATATGCGCCGGGGTTTTTGGGTTCCAAAGCTAGTCGGGTCTGCAACGCGCTCTGGTATCCGACAAAGTCGTTGTGGTTGGCCGCATACGCTGCGATGGCCACATACACGCCCGGGTGATCGGGGTCTATGTCCTTGGCCTTCAGAGCCAGGTCACGCGCCAAGACGAAGCGTTGCTCGCGCTCGGCCGAGCTCATGCCGGATCCGAAATTTCCAACCTGAACGACCAGGGAGGTGGCAAGTCCCACCATCGCATTCGCGTTGCCAGGCTCCAGTGCCAGAATCTCGCGGTACAGACGCTCAATCAGTTGGTGGTTGGCCAGTGACTGTGGCTTCAGGTTCAGTGCCCGGGCCTGCAGCATCAGGTCGACCGCCTGAGGGTTGCTTTTGTGGGTCTCGCTTCTGCGAGCAGCCGCAATCACCATTTCCCGCCCGATGCTGTTGCCGATGCGGGCCGTGACCCGATCCTGCAAGCCAAACAGATTCGTCAGTTCGCCGTCAAAGGTTTCGCTCCACAACTGTGCTCCTGACCCGGTATCGGCCAGCTCCGCGCCAATGCGAACCTGTTCGCCGCTGCTCAACACGGAGCCCTGCAATACAAAACGTACGCCCAAGTCCCGGCCTAGTTGTTCCAGCGTGACCGTCTTGCCCTTGTAGGCAAAGGCAGTGGTTGAACCGATCACGAATGCATCGCGGATGCGCGACAGGTCAGCGGTGATGCTGGTGGTCAGCGCGTCAGCAATGTATGCCTTCTGCGGATCGCCAGTCTGGTTGGCGAAAGGCAGCACAACGATGGACAGCGGGCCGGCGGCTGATATTGATGCCGGCATGGATGGCGCCGCGATAGGTGCTACTGCCTTGTAGGCGGTCCAATAGCCGACAAGACCGCTTAGCACTGCGCCAACGCTTGCAGCTGCAACAATGGTGGTCTGAAAGCGCTTGAGTTTGGAGAAAAGCCGACCGAGCCAACTGTGTGGTGGAGTCGGCGGTCTGTCTGTCCGTTCCATTCCATCGTGGCTTGACACGCTGGTTAGGGACCTAGGGCGATCGGGGCGTACACGGGTCATGCCAGTGTGCTGCAGGTTGTAGCGGCAACCATGATCTTATCGATAGCGGCTGCCTGCGCAGATTCCGGTGACTGGTTGAGCGAGGTGCTTACGCCCCGGTTGGCTTCGTCGTCGGTCGATGCAGTGCCAACAGCAGCATGCCGGCCAGCGCCCACAGCGCGGCCGGCAACCAGGCCAGCACGGCCGCCATTGCTGCGTCCTTGGGCAGCTGGCTGGCAACCAGCGCCATCCGGGCGAACGTGGCCAGCGCCAGCAGCGAAAACAGGCCACCGGTTGCGGCACCCTCGCGCCCGGTTTGGCCGATGGCGATGGCCCCGGCCAACGCGCTCATCAACACCACGCCCCAGGCACTGCCGGCAACGAATTGGCTGATGACCAGGACCTC
The DNA here is from genome assembly GCA_031372035.1 of Rhodoferax sp. GTDB lineage: Bacteria > Pseudomonadota > Gammaproteobacteria > Burkholderiales > Burkholderiaceae_C > CAISIP01. The sequence continues at coordinate 5,815 of JANMKM010000344.1, forward strand.
GAGCGAGCCGGCGCCCGCGGCGCTCCATGACGCCAGCGCCGCGACCAGGCCACCTGTGGCCATCAGCTTCAAGCCGTCGACGCGCTTGCTTGCCGCAACGGCAGGAAACATCAGCAGGTTGAAGCCGATCCAGAACACCGGCATCAGGTATTCCAGGTCCACCGGCTTGGCAAAGCGCAGGAACTGGGGCGCGGCATTGAGCGCAAAGTGGAGCTGAAAGCCCAAGCCCAGCAGTGCCACGGCAGCGAAGAACAGCAGTACCGGCGATGTGATGGTGCGCCCACGTGTTAGGGAGTCCGGCACCGCCTTGGAATCACGCTGTACGCGCGGCCCGCTGCGCCCTGCCGACACGGCCTGCGGCTCTAGAGTGCCCGGTGCAGCATGCGGCGCCAGATGCTTCTCGGCCCACAGCAGGCTGCTGACCGCCAGCAACAGCGCCAGGCTGGACAGGGCGAAGGGTAATCGCGGGTCGGTGCCGCGCAGAGCCACGGTGAGGTAGGGCGCGACGGCACCGGCCACGGCCACGCCGCTGAGCAGCAGGCTGGCCATCCAGGGCATTTGCGGCGCAGGCACATACTTGCCCAGCAGCACCAGCGGCGGTGCGCGCAGGGCCGAGGACGTGAGCGTCCAAAGCAACACCAGCCCCAACAGCAACACTGGCGATCCGGCGCCAGCCGCCAGCGGCAGCAACAGGAAGGCTAGGCAGGACACGGCACTGATAGCCACCATCCAGGGCCCCAACCGACCCACGGTGCGCACCACCCTGTCGGCCGCAATACCCAGCGCCAGGTCCATACCGGCAAACACCAACTGATCCGCCATCAGTAGCCACAGCAACCACTCCTTGCCAATGCCCACCTGCGCCAGCAGCTGTGGCAGGAAGATCACGTACACCGTCCAGGTGGTGATGAAGAAGAACTGGATGATGCCGAAGCCGATGCCGACGCGGTTCATGCTGGCCTTTCGTGTGACAGACCCGGGAAGCTCTGCAGCCTATTGACGAGTATCCGTTTATGGCGAGGCCGGCGCCAGCGCGCAATTCGAATTGACGTGTTTGTAATCGCTCGATTACACTAGATGCATGATCCCGGTCCGTCCGCTGCCGCAGGACTGAAGGAGCAAATATGACGACACGCATCAAGGTTACAGAACTGCCCGAGTTTGACGCCGCGCGGTATCTCGACAACGATGAAGCAACTGCGGCTTACCTGACAGATATTCTGGAAACCAATGATCCTGCCTTGTTGGCCTCTGCCTTGGGAGATATTGCCCGGGCCCGAGGCATGAGTGAAATTGCCAAGGCTTCCGGGCTGACCAGGGAGGCCTTGTACAAGGCATTGCGGCCAGATGCGCAACCACGCTTCGACACGATCAACCGGGTATGTGCTGCGCTGGGAATCCGCCTGGTTGCGCAGGTGACACCATCATGAGCAAGTGCCGCGGTTTGACTGACCTTCGACCGTTCTGCAACGTATGAAGAAAGTCCTGCTGCGCGGCTTCCTGATCACGCTGGCCTGTTGCGCGTTTTCGGCCGCAGCCTGGTACTTCATCAACATTTACGCCATGGTGATCTCGCTGCCGATCTTCGGCATCGCCCTGTCCAGGGTGATCATCGACTTCGTTGCCGAGATGCGCATCAGCGCCCGTGATGCCGCTCTGGCCCATCTGGACGGGGTCTACTTCTCCTACCGTGGCACGGGTTTGCAGGTGCTGGAGGACGAAGAGCACTGCCGCTGGGTGCCCACCAACGAAGTGCGGCGCATCGTTGGCAGCGCCGCCCCGGATCGCCTGCTGGCGCTGACTTACCCCACAGGCTTTAGCGCCATGGGTGAACCCGAGCAGGGCCATTTGCGCGACGACGCCCTGATGGCCTACCTGGCCAAGGAGCCATCCATGCCGGCGATCAAGTTCAAGAACTGGGCCGAGCGCAATATCGCCTTTCCAGCGCGCAAGCAGCGCGAGCGCCTGGGCATACGGCTGGCCGAGCCGACGGCCAAGGAGTTGGCTTGAGCTGAGGGCGGGTTGGGCGCCTCGCGAACACGCTTGTGTGCCGGAGTTTGCAGAGGGGAACTGACTCGCAAGGCGCTTGCATATTGCACGGGCCACCCCGGATTGTGAAGCGGGCTCTGCGATGCGGATAGGCGCCTGGTCTGACAAGCCTCAAGTCCACAGCTTGACATGTGGATGACCGCTTTGTGCCCATTGCCGCCAAAGAAGCCTTGAGGCCGCAGGGAGACAAAACCCTCAACTTTCTGCTCTGCCATACTTGAGCGAACGCGCTTGACTTTCACGTCCGTAAACACCCCAGAAACACAGGACTCGCAACATGTGAGTTACAAACACGATGCAATATCGACGCCTCGGCAGAAGCGGCCTGCAACTGTCCGAACTCTCCTTGGGATCATGGGTCACATACCACAACCAGGTGAACACCAAAGCCGCATCGGAAATGCTGGCCGCGGCCAAAGATGCTGGAATCAACTTCTTTGACAACGCCGAAGGCTATGCCCAGGGACAAAGCGAAGTGGTGATGGGTGAGGCCTTCAAGGCCTTGAAATGGGCTCGCCTGGACTACGTGGTCTCTACCAAGTTTTACTGGGGCCTGGAAACGCCGGGCCTGAAGGTGAACAAGCGCAACACCCTGAACCGAAAGTACCTGTCGCAGGCGATTGATGGTTCATTGAAGCGCATGCAGCTCGATTTCATTGACTTGGTCTTCTGCCACCGCGCCGACCCGCACACCCCGATTGAAGAAACCGTGTGGGCCATGAGCGACATGATCACTCAGGGAAAGGCTTTGTACTGGGGCACCAGTGAATGGAGCGCGGGCGACATTCGCGCAGCCTACGAAATTGCGGAGCGCCACCACCTGCACAAGCCAGTGATGGAGCAGCCGCAATACAACCTTTTTCACTGCACGCGCGTAGAGCAAGAATACAGACGCCTGTACGATGACATGCAATTGGGCCTAACGACCTGGAGCCCTTTGGCGTCAGGCTTGCTGACCGGCAAGTACCGCAATGGCGTACCCGCGGACAGTCGCGGAGCGATGGGTGAAATGAGCTTTTTGTTGCCTGGCTTGACTGATGCGGCCAAGAATGCCGCAGTTGATCAGCTCAACGAAATTGCAACAGAGTTGGGCGGCACCGTGGCCCAGTTGGCCATTGCTTGGGTCAACAAAAACCCGCACGTCAGTACCGTGATTCTGGGTGCCAGCAAGCTGAGCCAGTTGCAGGACAACTTGGGCGCTTTGTCGCTCACGTCCAAGCTCACACCTGAGGTGCTGGCCCGAATCGACGCCATAAGGAAGCCACTGACGACCTGAAACGTGGAGAAATTGGACAAGGTGGCCCTGCACATCTGTGCAGCGGCGTTTTCACACAGACCCAGCCTTGGACAGAATTTCAATCCGGAGAGCACTTGGGCCCATGGTTTCCGACAAGAGTTGCGGCAGAACAGCGGTACAAGGCTACGGACGTACTTTTTAGAGCGAATGACTGCAATGGAGAACTCATCTCGCCAGACGCCGCTTCTGGGGAACGATCCCCGATAGCCGCTCTTGGTCGATTGCGCCAATCGGACTCGCCGACTCGCCATTCCGGTAGCGGTCATCAATTGGTGGCCTCGCTGGGCCACTGCGAAGCAGCCGGCGACTGACGTCAAAGAGGCGGAGAGGCGCCCGCAATGTTCAACGTTCGGTCAAATGGCATGCTAATTGACCGTGGCATGCGACAGGCGGCTTCCGTGATGTGTCCGGTATCCGAAAGGCGTGGAAGACACCGCTTGGCTCGAGCTTTGAAGCTGACTTTTCAAATTTGACGCTCTATACCAGTTCATATATATTTCAATGGTGTCCACAAGCGAAAGGCCCCTTGAATGGATTGGTAGCAGTCACAAGGACTTGATGGCCTTGCCTGTGGACGTTCGGCGGCTTTTTGGCTTTGCTTTGTCGTTGGCGCAGGCGGGTGACAGGCATGACGCAGCCAAAGTGCTCAAGGGCTTTGGTGGTGCTGGGGTGCTTGAGGTGGTGGAAGACGATGTTGGTGGCACCTACCGTGCCGTGTACACCGTGAAGTTTGCCGAAGCTGTGTTCGTCCTTCACTGCTTCCAGAAAAAAAAGCAAGCGCGGCATCGCTACGCCGAAGGAAGACATGGACATCATTTACGCAAGGCTGAAAATTGCCGAAGCGTATATAAAGGAGTTGCGAAAATGAAAACTCGACTGGTTGGTGGCATTGAAGTGCAACGGGGTTCCGGTAACGTGTACGCCGACCTTGGCCTGCCCGATGCTGACAGGCTCAAGATCAAAACGGGCTTGGTGATAGAGATCAGGAAAGCCATGCATAGCGGTGGTCTTACACAACAAAAAGCCGCCAAACGCATGGGCATCACGCAACCCAAAGTCTCCGACATGATGCGCGGTGACTTCACGAATCTGTCTGAGCGCAAACTGATGGATTGCCTCACCCGATTGGGCTACGACATTGAAATAAGAGTACGCCCGGCCAAAGCAGAAGTTGGGCACCTGATGCTTGCTTTAGCTTGATGCCGAGAGGTCGCCTGTTGCCGCAACACTGGTCGCCGGCCCGGCCGCCTGCCCATGGCTCGACCAGCCAACGCCGTGCGCCGGCCCTCCTGCCCGATAACACCATAGCGAACACTGCTGCCGCGCACCCTTTGG
>JANMKM010000346.1:0-19747 GCA_031372035.1 Rhodoferax sp.
CTCCCTTGAACAGGGCCAGGGTCGGGATGCTGCGGATGTTGTAGAGCGCACTGAGATTCGGCGCTTCGTCCGAGTTGACCTTTGCCAGCCGCAGCTGCGGCTCAAGCTGTTGGGCTGCCTGCTGGAATGCCGGCGCCATCATGCGGCAGGGGCCGCACCAAGGGGCCCAGAAATCCACCAGCAACGGGATCTGGCTGCGCGTGAGGTGGCGCTCGAACGCCGCCTCGTCCAGCACGGCCGGATGACCATCAAACAACGGGCGCTTGCATTGGCCACAGTCCGGGGCGCTGCCGAGCTGGCTGATACGCACCCGGTTGGTGGTGTGGCAGTGCGGGCAGACGATGTGGAGGAAGTCGCTCATGCTGCTGAGGTGGGGCCCTGGTCCGGGTTTGCAAGTTGCGGTCCATCGGTGCACGGGGTGTTCGCGGCAATTGCGCCATCGCTTGACCCATATCAAGCGCTCCAGGCACCGCCGGCCGCAGCATTCCAGTCATCCCCCAACAGCGCGTGAGGCAAGCATGTTCAAGCACATTCTCCTGGCCACCGATGGCTCCGCCGCATCGGAGCATGCAGCCGCACTGGCGGTGAACCTGGCACGGGCGCATGGCGCCCGATTGACAGCCGTGCATGTGGTGGACCCCTATCCCTACATGGGCCTCGGAGAGTCCAGCGCCAGCGCCATCCAGGCGCATGTGGCGGCAGCCCAGCGCCACGCCAGTGACGCCCATGCCAAGGTCGCGGCCCTGTGCAAGCAAGGCGGCAGCGCGGTGAATTTCGCCACCCGTGTGGTGGAAGACATGACGCCGTCGATCGGCATCGTCACCACCGCCCGGGAAGAGGGCGCAGACCTGATTGTTGTCGGCTCCCATGGCCGCACCGGCATCGCCCGGTTGATGGTCGGCAGCGTGGCCGCGCGCGTGGTGGCCGAGTCGCCGCTGCCGGTGCTGGTGGCGCGCTAGAGGCTCATGGATAGAGTACGGAGCGCTCCTTTTGTTGTAGCGCAGCGGGGAGACGTCAGGGCTTGAAGTACGCCTGCACCGTGTCCCAGGCCACCTGCTGCAGATGGGCCACGGTGGTCTTGTCCAGGCCGGCGTCATAGGACAGCCCCACCGGCGACTTTCCGAACAACGTGGCATACACGGTGCACGCCGCCAGGTAGCTGCCGGCCAGACTCGGATGCCGCTTGTCGGGCGCATACAGGTTCAGGTCCGCGCGCTGCGCGATGCTGCGGGCGAAGGCCAGACCGGCCGGAATCACCAGAGCCTGGTTGTCGTTGGCGGCGCGGGTGTAGGCCTCGGCCAGCGTAGCCGTCATCTCCGGCGCGTCCGAATAGGCCCAGGACATGAAGAACACTGGCAGCGCGCCATGCTTGCGCACCGTATCGCTGTGCTTCTTCGCATATTCCTGGAACACGGCCGAGAGCTTGGGGTGGATCGGGCACTGGCTGCAGTCCATCAGGATCGCCAGGTCAAACAGCTTTTCCTTCGGGTTGTTGAAGACGATGTTGTTGCGGGCATCGAAACTGTAAGAGCTGACCGCATTCGGGCGGAAATAGCTCTCCACGTCATGCCAGTCAAAACCCGAGCCGCTGATGGTGGCCGAGACACTGCGAAAACGCTGGCCCGGCGCCGCGGCCCGGATCAGGTTGCCCACGTGGTTGTGCAGGCTGTTGTTGTAGTAGAAAAAACTGTTGCCGATGTAGATGGCCGATGCCGGCTGCTCCAGCCCGGTGGCGCGCATGGCAGGCCGGGTCTGGGCCAAGGCGCCCAAGGTGCAGCCCAGCGTCAGGGCCAGCAGGGCCAACCAGCGACCGGCCATGTAGTGTGTATTCTTCATTCGCGTCAGCATGTCAGTTGCGCTGGCGCTTTGCGGAGCGAACCACCAGCCCCAGGCCCAGCAGGCTCAGCCACAACGTGGCCGGCTCCGGAATGGGATCAAACCCCAGTTCCACGGCCGCAATCTGCTGCAGATAGCCTGCATCAGCGCCAGAGATGCCAAGGTCCCGTGCGACCTGCTCGCCCCATCCCAATGACTGCGGGTCCAGCCCCGTGATGCTGCCGAACAGGGTGAGCGCACTCAGGTACGAGCCGTACTTGCTGGCATGGGTGCCGTCGTCAAACCAGAGGTCGATCTTGTCGTCGGTCAGGGCGTCGGCGGCCCACATGTCGCGCGTGGCCACACCCTCCTGCACCGCGCGCAGAAAGGCCTCGCCCACTGGTGCGATGCCGGCAAAGCCGCCGGTACCGTCGTTGTCGGCCAGGTCGGCTGCCGCATCGTAGGACGCAGCCAGTTCCGCCGTCATGGCTTCCAGGTCGGGAAAGTAGGGAGTGGCCGGGTTGGCAGTGCGGGTGACGGCGCCGGTCAGGGGGTTGGTGGTGGTGAGAAAGGCGCCGGGCATCAGGTTCGGCCGGGCCCAGGTCTGGTACAGGTAGAGCTCGGTCGCGGCACTGGCGTTGTTGTTTTTGGGGATGGAGCGCAGCGTGCTGCAGGTCGTGGTCGATGCGCCGGTGGCGGCGGCACAAGCTGCAGTCCTGGCTGCGTTGTCGGCACCGGGAAAGAAGTCGCGCTCACGGTAGGTATGCGCCGCACCGTTGTGGATGAAGTCCTCGATCTTGTCGGCGTAGTTCTTGAACCAGTCCGGATTCGAGGCCAGTCCCGGCTGCTTGGTCAGCGGCTCGTCGCTCTGCTCCTGCAGCACCACCTTGCTCCAGGTCTGCGACGCGATGTTGCTGCGCAGGTCCCAGTTGCCGTTGGTGTTGAGGAAGTGGCCGCGCAGTGAAGCCGCATTACGGGTGGACAGCGACACGTCATAGTCCAGCTTGGCCTGCACCGTGAACTGCTTGAAGATGCCGGCCACGCCGCCCCAGGGATGCGGTTCGAAGGCATTGGTGCCGGTGGCATTGGCCTGCCACTGCGGGTAGGTCAGATCATGCACATGGGCGGCGTTGTAGCTCACCACCGGGTCGACCCGGCCGGAGGTATAGCTGTTGCCGACAAACAGGATGGTGGTTGGAGCAGCCTGTGCTGCGCCGGACAGGGCACACAGCAGGCCGAGGATGATGCGTTGTTTCATGGCGTCTCCGAAAGGTATTCCAGAGGCCCGCAGCGGGACCCCGCGGGCGCAGCATAGGCGAGAGCGCTTCATATGTCCAATACGAATTCTGTCGATCCGTTATATGATTTGCATATGCTATCGATCCACCCGCTTCGCACCGCCACGGCCGAGCCATGGACCTGAGGCAGCTGCGCTATTTCGTGGCCGTGGCCGAGGCCGGCCACGTCACGCGCGCAGCCGAAACCCTCGGCATGCAGCAACCCCCTTTGAGCCAGCAGATCAAGCTGCTGGAAACACGCGTGGGCGTGCAGCTGTTGCGCCGCCATGCCCGCGGCGTGGCGCTGACCGAAGCGGGCGCACTGCTGCTGGAGGACGCGCGCCGCATCCTGGCCGACGTGGCATCGGTGCAAGATCGGCTGGCGCGCAGTGCCAGCGGGCTGCAGGGCCGTCTGGCGCTGGCCTTCACCAGTTCGGCCGCGGCCCACCGCTTCACGCCGGATGTGCTGCGCGCCTGCCGCCAGACCTATCCGGGCATCGACCTGGTACTCGGTGAGGACAGTGCTGCCGGCATCATCGAATCCGTGGCCTCGGGTCGCCTGCACTGTGGACTGTTGCGCGTGCCCACGGCTGACAATGGCGCGGTGCTGTTCGAAACCCTGCTGCACGAGCCGGTGATGGTGGCGCTGCCCGTGGGCCACAGGCTGCTGGCCGGCACACGCGGCGGACGGGCGCCTACGATCCAGATCGCGGAGCTGCGGGACGAGCCCCTGATCCTGGTGCGCAGGCCCGGCGCACCAGGGCTGTATGCCAATTTGCTGGCGCGCTGCCGCGAGCGCGGTTTCGAGCCCCGGGTCATGGCCGAGGTGGAAAGGATGATGACCAATCTGAATCTGGTCGCCGCCGGCGCCGGCATTTCGGTGGTGCCGGCCTCGATGCAGGGCACGCATCCGCATGCCGTGGTGTACTGCCCGCTGGCAAGGGCAGACCGGCTGGACGCGCCGCTGACCCTGGCCTACCGCCGGGGCGAGCCCGGCGGCGCGCTGGCCCGTTTCCTGGAGCTGGCACGCAAGGTTGCCGGCCCCGCAGCGAAGGCGCAATGACATGTGTGAGCGTGGGGGCGACAGTCGTGCCGCCGGGCCGCCCCAAGGCACGACAGCCCTCTCGGAGGGCAGGGAGCTACGCGCAGCGAGCGAGCGTGGGAGCACTGTTCTCCAGCGCCGACGCATCTTGGCTGGTTTGGCGCTGGCGCCGGCACTGGGGCTCGCTGCACCCACCACCCCCTGGCCAAGCCGACCGCTGCGCATCATCGTGGTTTATCCCACCGGCGGTTTGAGCGACGACACGGCCCGCGCCATTGCCGACAAGCTCAGCGCCCGGCTGCAGCAAAAGGTGCTGATCGACAACCGCGCTGGTGGCGGCGGCAGCGTCGGGATGAACTTGCTGGCCAAGGCCGCGCCGGACGGCCATACCCTGGCCTATTCCGCCATCAGCCCGCTGACCCTGACGCCACACCTGATGCGCCTGCCCTATGACGCACAGCGCGACATCGCGCCGGTGATCAGCCTGATGCTGACCCCGGTGGTGGTGATCGGCACGCCGGCCTTCGCCGGCAACGATTTCGCCAGCCTGCTGCAGGCCGCGCGCGCGCGGCCGGGCCAGATCCGCTGGGCCACTTCGGGTGCGGCCACGGTCGGCCACATGGTGCTGGAGCAGGTGCGTCTGGGCAGCGGCACCGTCATCACCCACATACCGTACAAGGGTGGCGGCCAGCAGCTCACCGACGCCCTGGCCGGGCAGTTCGAAGTGCTGTCCAGCAATGTGGCGGCGGTACAGCTGCAGCACATCCACTCCGGCCGCTTCAGGGCGCTGGCAGTGGGTGCGCCAAGCCGTTTGGCGGTGCTGCCGCAAGTGCCTACCCTGGCCGAGCTCGGCCTGCCACAGGCCAACCTGAGCTCGCAGTTCGGCATCTTCGCACCAGCACGCACGCCTGCGGCCATCATTGCCCGGCTGAACGCCGAATTCAATGCGGTGCTGCGCCTGAGCGACTTTCGGGCTCGCCTGACCAGCACCAACAACATTCCTGGCGGCGGCAGCGCCGCTGCATTTGCAACCCAGATTGCCACCGAATCCCGCAACAACCGGCAGCTGATCGAGGCTGCCGGCATCAAACTGGAGTGATCTCCACTGCGGCAGTAAATAAATGTGCGCGCCCTGGAATAAAGCGGGTCGCCACACTGTTGGTGGCGGTGCAGGCATTTCCTGCATAACCCCGAAGGAGCCACCGATGAAGATTTCCGCCCTGTTCCTGAGCGCCGCGCTGCTTGCCGGCTGCGCTTCCATGTCGCCCAGCCCAGCCAAAATGGCCGACGGCATGCTGGTAGGCCCCAACGGCATGACCCTGTACACCTTTGACCGTGACACCATGGGTGCCGGCAAGTCGGTCTGCAATGGCCCTTGCGCCGTCAACTGGCCCCCACTGATGGCCGGTGAGACCGACAAGGCCACGGGCGACTACAGCGTGATCACCCGTGACGACGGCAAGAAGCAGTGGGCACTCAAGGGCAAGCCGCTGTATTACTGGATCAAGGACACCAAGGCCGGCGACAAGACCGGGGACGGCGTGCAAAACGTCTGGCACATCGTCAAGCCCTGAACGGCCAGCGCCATGACCCGCTCGCTGGCTGATTCCACACTTTGACCAGCCATGCCGCGCCAGTCCATCGTCGAACACATCCCGGGCCTGCGCCGCTATGCCCGGGCCCTGACCGGTGACGTCTGGGCCGCCGACGACCTGGTGCAGGACACGCTGGAGCGCGCCAGCAGCAAGTGGCGCCTGTGGTTGCCAGGCACAAACCTGCGGGCCTGGCTGTTCACGTTGATGCACAACCTGTTCATTAACCAGTTGCGCCATACGGCCAGTCATGGCGGTGTACAGCTCGACCTGGACGATGTCAGACAGACCCTGGCGACGCCGGCCCACCCCACCGACGCGCTGCTCGACCTGCAACGCTGCCTGTTGGGTCTGCCGGCCGAGCAGCGCGCCGTGTTGTTGCTGGTGACGCTGGAAGGCATGCCTTACGCCGAGGTGGCGCAGGTGCTGCAACTTCCGCTGGGCACCGTGATGTCACGGCTGTCGCGGGCTCGCAGCCGCCTGCGCGAGCTGATGGATGGCACGGCACCGCTGCCGGCGCGCGACGCAAAGCCGATGCTGCGGCGCCTGAAATAGCATGGACCACCAGACTATGGAACCGAACAATGCACCTGCCAGCACCAGCCTGTCCGAGGACGAACTGCACGCCCTGGTCGACGGCCATCTGGAGCCGCAGCGGATGCAGGTACTGCAGGCAAGACTGGAAACCGACCCCGAGGCTGCGACAACCCTGGCTGCCTGGCAACAGCAGCGTGAAGCCTTGCGCGGGTTGCACCTGGCGGTGGCCAGCGAGCCGCTGCCAGCAACCCTGGCCGCAGCCGCTGAGCGTGCCGGGCTGCAGCAAACAACCCGCGACACCTGGTGGCGCTGGGGCGGTATGGCGGCAGGCCTGCTCTGCTCCTTTGCTCTGGGCTGGTTCGGACATGGCCAGTTCGACAGCGACACCGCACAACGTATCGCATCGCGGCATCGCCCGGCAACCGCGGGCGCCGCGGAGTTTGCGCGTCAGGCCAGCTTGGCCCACCTGGTGTACACGCCGGAGGTGCGCCATCCGGTGGAAGTGACGGCAGCGCAGCAGGAGCACCTGGTGCAATGGCTGTCAAAGCGCCTGGAGCGGCCGCTCAAGCTGCCGCAGCTCTCGGCCCTGGGCTATGAGCTGGTGGGCGGACGCCTGCTGCCGGGCGAGGACGGCGCCCGGGCCCAGTTCATGTTCCAGAACGCGGCCGGTGTCCGGGTCACGCTGTATCTGGGCGCCATGCGCAACGGTGCTGCGGGCGGGGCCGCGGCCGCAACGCCGCAGACCGGCTTCAGCTTTGCCGAGGAGGGCGCGATACCGCGCTTCTACTGGGTCGAGCAGGGCTTTGGCTACGCCTTGGCCGGCAAACTGACTCGTGCCGAGTTGATGGCGTTGGCGCAACTGGTATACGCCCAAGCGCAGCCGGCGCAGAAGTAAGCCGTATTCACCCTTCTTATCCGCGGATCAAAACGCCCGCTTGCAGCGCTCCGTCGCTACAGCCGCGCAGGACTGGGGTCGATAGGAAATGACAGCGGCCAGGCACATTGCGCGGGCCATCCTTCGATAGCCCAGCACTGCGGCGGTCCACATGGCATCCACGATCAACACCAATATCAACTCGCTCAATGCCCAGCGCAATCTGGGCATGTCAGCGAACTCGCTGATGACCTCGATGCAGCGCCTGTCCTCCGGGCTGCGCGTCAACAGCGCCAAGGATGATGCCGCCGGGCTGGCGATTGCCGAGCGCTTCCTGGTTCAGGCGAAGGGCCTGACCGTGGGCGCACGCAACTCCAACGACGGCATCTCGCTGGCGCAGACGGCCGAAGGCTCACTGGGCAAGGTCAGCGACATGCTGCAGCGCATGCGCGAACTGGCGGTGCAGGCCAGCAACGCCACCAACAGCAGCGAGGACCGCAAGGCCCTGCAGTCCGAGGTACGGCAGCTGACCGACGAGATCGACCGCGTGGCCAAGCAGACCGGATTCAACAACCAGAAGATCCTGGACGGCAGCTTCTCCGGCGCGGTGTTCCAGGTGGGGGCCAATGCCGGCGACACCGTCACCATCGGCGCGCTGACCAATGCCAGCGCAGCCGGCCTGGGCGACATTGCCTACAGCTACGACTTCGCCGCCAGCAATGTCGATGCCTCCGCTGTGAGCACCCTGAGCGCCATCACCAATCCGGCTGCGTTGCAGATCTCGGTGGCCGGCGGCCAGGCCTATGACCTGGGTGCCATTGCCTCGGCCAGCTCCGGCCAGGAACGTATGGGCCAGGTGGTGGAAGCCATCAACCGCAAGAGCGCAGACACCGGCGTCACGGCCTTTCTCAGCCGCAACGACACCGGCACCTACCGCATCGACCTGCTGTCATCCAAGCTGGACTCGGCCGGCGACGCCACCGCGGTGTCACTGACGGCCGGCTTCACGCTGCCGACCACCGGGCTGGCCGCCGGCACGATTGCCCAGGCCGTCAACGCCACCACCACCAGCACCGACGCCCTGGGGCTGGACACCTTGACGGTGAACACGCAGCGCGAAGCCTGGACCGCGCTGAAGAAGATCGACTCAGCCATCAACCAGGTCAACAGCACCCGCGCCGACTTGGGAGCGCTGCAAAGCCGCTTCGAGAGCGCGGTCAGCAATATCGAGATCCAGGTGGAGAACTTGGCAGCGGCGCGCGGCCGCATCGTCGATGCCGACTTTGCCAAGGAAACCTCGAACCTGTCACGCACCCAGATCCTGCAGCAGGCCGGCACCGCGATGGTGGCGCAGGCAAACCAGCTGCCCCAATCCGTGCTGGTGCTGCTACGGCAGTAATTCCATTTCCATTTCAATACGATAGGTCGTTGCCCTTGCAGGGACCCTCGGCCGTGCCGCGGCTCAGGTGGCTGGTGGCTCAGCTGGCGCTGGCGCTTCGGCCGGGCGTTCCAGCTGCCAGCGCTGCAGGCGGCCGTCGACAAACTCGCAGGTCACGCTCGACCTCGTACCATCGGTCCAGCGGTAGATTTCGGGCTGCGCGTCCTTTGCCGATCGCAACTCACCCAGCGCGCGCGTCAACGCCACCACATGCAGCAGGTTGACGCCAGGGCGCAACTTGGCATTGAGCATCACGGCGCTGCCCACATAGCCGATCGGCCGTTCGCGGGCGCGGCGCAGCACCAGCATCAGGCGGTTGAAGTGCAGCAGCAACCAGAACACACAGACCGAGGCGACGAAGCCCACACCGCCCCAGCCATAGCTGTGCCAAGCCACCAGGGACAGGCCCAGGATCAGCACCGGCACTGCCGCTCGGTTCAACAACTGTCCAAATTTCATAGCTAAGAGTGGCCGGCAGTCGCATGGATAAAGCATAGAGTGCTAACAAATCCATAGCGCCCTGGGGAGCCCTGGCAGGCTCGAAGTGGGCCAGTGTAATCGGCGCACCAGCCATGGCTGGTGCCTGACCGCCCAGTGCTGCAGACGCAGAGCGGGCAACAACGCAGTTTCAGCCCAGCCCGCGCACCACCTCCAGCGCCTGCTCGATCCGCTCCACGGCGTGGATGGTCAGGCCTTCGATCGCTTTCTTCGGCGCATTGGCCTTGGGCACCACCGCCACGCTGAAGCCCAGCTTGGCGGCCTCACGCAGCCGTTCCTGGCCGCGCGGCGCCGGCCGTACCTCGCCCGCCAGCCCGACTTCGCCAAAGGCCACGAAACCGCGTGGCAGCGGCTTGCCGCGCAGGCTCGACGTGATCGCGAGCATGGCCGCCAGATCGGCAGCCGGCTCGCTGATGCGCACACCGCCGACGGCGTTGACGAACACGTCCTGGACCATGCAGGCCACACCACCGTGGCGGTGCAGCACGGCCAGCATCATGGCGAGCCGGTCCCGGTCCAAGCCCACCGAGAGCCGGCGCGGGCTCGGGCCGCCGCTGTCCACCAGCGCCTGGATCTCGACCAGCATGGGCCGCGTGCCCTCCAGGGTGACCATGACACAGCTGCCCGGCACCGGAACACTGTGTTGGCTCAGGAAGATGGCACTGGGGTTGCTCACACCCTTGAGGCCGCGCTCGGTCATGGCAAACACGCCGATCTCGTTGACCGCACCAAAGCGGTTCTTGATGGCCCGCACCAGCCGGAAGCTGCTGTGGGTGTCGCCTTCGAAATAGAGCACGGTGTCGACCATGTGTTCCAGCACCCGCGGCCCGGCCAGCGTGCCCTCCTTGGTGACATGACCTACCAGCACCATGCAGACACCGCTGGACTTGGCGGCACGGGTGAGATGCGCGGCGCATTCGCGTACCTGCGCCACCGACCCCGGGGCCGAACTGAGCTGCTCGGAGTAAACCGTCTGGATCGAGTCGATCACCGCAATGTCAGGGCGGATGCTGTCGAGTGTGGCCAGGATCTTGTCCAGCGCAATCTCGGCCAGCACCTGCACCTGCGAGTTGTCCAGCCCCAGCCGCCGCGCCCGCAGTGCCACTTGCGCGCCGCTTTCCTCGCCCGTGACGTAGAGCGTGCGCTTGCCGGCGCGTTGCAACGAGTCCAGCGCCTGCAGCAACAAGGTGGACTTGCCGATGCCCGGGTCACCACCGATCAGCACCACTGCGCCGTCAACGATGCCACCGCCCAGCACCCGGTCCAGTTCCTCCTGACCGGTGGGCGTGCGCTCCATATCGACAGCTTCGATGGCCGCCAGCGTGCTCACGCCGGCCGTCGGCGCCAGCGCAGCAAAGCGGTTCTTCGTCGGCACCAGGGCAACCGGCGGGAGCGACTCCACCAGCGTGTTCCAGGCGTTGCAGGCCGGGCACTTGCCCAGCCACTTCGGGCTGACATCGCCGCATTCGGAACAGGTGTAGATGCTCTTGGCCATGGACCCATAATACTGGACGTATTGACAGTACGGGTAAGTCTTGAGTCTCAGCGCTTGCAGAAATTGGGGGTAATCATTTAATATATTAAATAAATTGCCCGCCATGCCAACCAGCAGCCCTTTCGTTCACCGCAACCTGCCACGCCTGCTGCTGCAGGCGCGCGAGGCCGTAATGGCGCATACCCGTCCGGGCCTGCGCGAGCAGGGTCTGAGCGACCAGCAGTGGCGGGTGCTGCGGGTGCTGGGCGAGCACGGCGTAGTGGAGACGGGCCGGGTGGCGCGCGAGGCCTTCATCCTGGGCCCCAGCCTGACCGGCGTGCTCAGTCGCATGGAACGCGACGGCCTGATCCGGCGCGAGCGCGACGCCGCCGACCAGCGCCGCACCGTGGTGACAACAACCGACAAGGGCGCCGCCATGGTGCAGGAGCTGTCGCACACCATCGAGGCGCATTACGCCTGGATGGAGCAGACTCTAGGCCGAGAACAGTTGGCCGAGCTCTACTGCTTGCTGGACACCGTGATTGAGCTCGAAGCCCAGGCGCCGCAGCTGGGTCGGACGCGCCGGCACCGGCCGCAGCCGGCTGCCTCAAGCCCCAGAACCGGCCGCCGGGCAGAACGCGCGGGGGCCACATGACCGCCACCTTCATGCCCGCCGGCACGGTCTACGGCACGTTGCTCAACAGCCAGCGCGAGTGGCAGCACTGGGCTGCGCAGATGGAGCAGCCACCGCACAAGGGCGCACCGCGGGCACCGGTGCTGTATGTCAAGACCGCCAACACCTGGAGCGCCTGTGGTGCCGCCATCAGCATGCCTGCAGGCGTACCGGAACTCGAGATCGGTGCCACAGTTGCACTGGTGATTCGGCCTGAGATCCTCATGCAGCAAGCACGGAGCACTATGGATTGTGTAGCGGGCTATGTACTGCTGAACGACCTGTGTGTACCCCATGCCAGCTACTTCCGCCCGCCCGTGAAGTACCGCTGCCGCGACGGCCTGCTGGGGATCGGCGCGCATCTGGTGACACCACAGCAAGCCGGTGATCCTTCTGGCCTGAAGTTGCAGGTGCGTGTCAACGGCGACCTGGTGCAGACCGTGGACTTTGCCTTCATGCGGCTTTCGGCGGCGCAGTTGCTGGCAGAGGTGAGCGAGTTCATGACGCTGCAGCCGCATGACCTGTTGATGCTGGGCTGCGACGTGCTGGGCGACGGCAACCGGCCACGTGCGCGTGCTGGGGATCTGGTCGAGATCTCGGCGCCAGGCCGTCCGGCCTTTGGCTCGCTGTCGAACAACCTGATGGCGCAGCCGTGAAGCACGCCCGGGTAGCCTATGCCGGCGCCATCCACCAGGCGGTGGAGCGCGATGGCCGGTTGCTGCTGGCCGATGGCCGCCTGGTGGCGTCTGATCAGGTGGGGTGGCTGCCGCCCCTAGCGCCGCAGCAGCACGGTGCCGCGCAGCCTACGCCGCGGCCGCGCACCATCCTGGCCCTCGGTCTGAACTATGCCGACCATGCGAAGGAGTTGGCCTTCAAGGCACCGGAAGAACCCCTGGTGTTCATCAAAGGCGAAGGCACGCTGCTGGGGCACCGCGGTTTCACCCGCAGACCCGCAGGCGTTCAGTTCATGCACTACGAATGCGAGTTGACAGTGGTGATCGGCCGCACGGCGAGCAATGTCCGCCGCGACGACGCTTTCGACTTCATCGCCGGTTATGCGGTGGCCAACGACTATGCGGTGCGCGACTACCTGGAGAACTGGTATCGACCCAACCTGCGGGTAAAGAACCGCGATACCTGCACGCCCATCGGTCCCTGGCTGGTGGACGCGATGGATGTACCGAACCCGATGGCGCTGGCGCTGCAGACCACAGTCAACGGCAAAGTCACGCAGTCGGGCAACACCCGCGACATGATCTTCGACGTGCCCTTCCTGATCGAATACTTCTCCAGCTTCATGACGCTGCAACCCGGTGACCTGATCCTCACCGGCACGCCCGACGGCGTGGTGGATTGCCAGCCCGGGGACGTGATCGTGACCAGCATTGAGGGGATTGGAGAGCTGGTGAACACGATCGAGCTTGCTGGTCCGGGAGAAATGGGGTCAGCCGGAAATTCGGGGTCAGATCCCAATTCAGGACAGTAGCTTTGCCGGAGAAGCGAAAGCAACAACGAAATTGGGCTCTGACCCCGAATTTCTGAAGACCAAGCAACATGCAAATCAACCACCTCATCAATGGCAAGGCCGTACGCAGTGCCGACTACTTCGAGACCCTCAACCCGGCCACGCAGGAAGTGCTGGCCGAGGTGGCGCGCGGCGGTGCCGCCGAGGTCAACGCGGCAGTGGCCGCAGCCAAGGAAGCCTTTCCGAAATGGGCGGCCACACCGGCACCACAACGCGCCAAGCTGATCCGCAAGCTCGGCGACCTGATCGCTGCCCATGTGCCGGAAATTGCGCAGACCGAGACCGATGACTGTGGCCAGGTGATCGCCCAAACGGCGAAGCAGCTGATCCCGCGAGCCGCCGACAACTTCTATTACTTTGCCGAGATGTGCACCCGGGTTGACGGCCACACCTACCCGACCGAAACGCACCTGAATTACACCCTGTTCCACCCGGTGGGCGTGTGCGCGCTGATCTCGCCCTGGAATGTGCCGTTCATGACGGCTACCTGGAAAGTGGCGCCGTGCCTGGCCTTCGGCAATACGGCGGTGCTGAAGATGAGCGAGCTCTCGCCCATGAGCGCGGCGCGGCTGGGTGAGCTGGCGCTGGAAGCTGGCATTCCGCCGGGTGTGCTGAACCTGGTGCATGGCATGGGCAAGGAGGCGGGTGAACCGCTGTGCGCGCATCCGGATGTCCGCGCCATCTCGTTCACCGGCTCCACGGTGACCGGCAACCGGATCGTGCAGGCTGCGGGCCTGAAGAAGTTCAGCATGGAACTGGGCGGCAAGTCGCCGTTCGTGATCTTCGACGACGCAGATTTGGAGCGTGCGCTCGACGCTGCCGTGTTCATGATCTTCTCCAATAACGGCGAACGCTGCACCGCCGGCAGCCGCATCCTGGTGCAGCAGTCGATCTATGCCGACTTCGTGGCGAAGTTCGTGGAGCGCGCCAAGCGCATTGCCGTGGGCGACCCGCTGGACGAGCAGACCAACGTCGGCACGATGATCAGCCAGGCCCATCTGGCCAAGGTGCGCAGCTACATCGAGCTCGGTCCGAAGGAGGGCGCCACCCTGCTGTGCGGTGGGCTGGATGCACCCGCATTGCCGCAGCGCGTGCAGCGCGGCAACTATGTGGCGCCCACCGTGTTTGCCGATGTCGACAACCGCATGCGCATTGCCCAGGAGGAAATCTTCGGCCCGGTGGCTTGCCTGATCCCGTTCAAGGACGAAGCCGATGCTATTTTGAAGGCCAACGACATCCAGTACGGCCTGTCGAGCTACGTCTGGACCGAGAACCTGGGCCGGGCGCACCGCGTCGCTGCCGCCGTGGAAGCCGGCATGTGCTTCGTCAACAGCCAGAACGTGCGGGACCTGCGCCAACCCTTCGGCGGCACCAAGGCCAGCGGCACCGGCCGCGAAGGCGGGACCTGGAGCTACGAGGTCTTCTGCGAGCCGAAGAATGTGGCCGTATCACTCGGTTCGCACCACATCCCGCACTGGGGAAAATAGGGTCAGATCCCGATTCAGGACAAGCATGCAGGCCGACACCCACAACCCCCAGCGAAATTGGGCTCTGACCCTGTTTTCCCCAGCCCGTGCCAACGACACACGGAGTGCGCCCACCCCGCTTTCCCGGGCGCGGACATCGTTTTCTCACGCCCGAAATGGGGGTCAGAGCCCAATTTCGTACAACGTCAATTCGCTCTGGCGCCGCTACTTTCCTGAATTGGGATCTGACCCCCATTTCTCCGCCCATTTCTCCTGCACCTCCCATATCCTCCCCAGCGCCGCCACAGGAGCATGCCATGGGTAAGCTCGCCCTCGCCGCCAAGATCACGCATGTGCCGTCGATGTACCTGTCGGAGTTTCCGGGACCGAACTTCAGTTGCCGCGAGGCCGCGATCAACGGACACAAGGAAATCGACCGGCGCTGCCGTGCGCTGGGTGTAGACACCATCGTGGTGTTTGATGTGCACTGGCAGGTCAACAGCGAATACCACATCAACTGCGGCCCCCGGTTCAACGGCACCTACACCAGTAACGAGTTGCCGCACTTCATCAAAAACATGCCCTATGACTATCCGGGCAACCCGCAACTCGGGCACCTGATTGCCGACGCCGCCAACGCCATGGGGGTGAAGAGCCGGGCCCACAGCGACACCACGCTGGAGTTGCAGTACGGCACGCTGGTGCCGATGCGCTACATGAACGGCGACCAGCACTACAAAGTGGTCTGCGTCAGCGGTTGGTGCGACTGGCATGACCTGCGGGAGAGCGGCCGCTTCGGCCTGGCCGTACGCCGCGCCATCGAACAGCAATACGACGGCACGGTGGCCATCTTCGCCAGCGGCTCGCTGTCGCACCACTTTGCCGACAATGGCCGCGCACCAGAATTCATGCACAAGCTCTACGACCCCTTCCTGGAGCAGGTGGACCAGCGCGTGCTGCAGCTGTGGCAAAAGGGCGACTGGAAGACCTTCCTCGGCATGCTGCCGATGTACGCCGAGAAATGCTGGGGCGAGGGTGACATGCATGACACCGCGATGCTGCTCGGCGCCCTGGGCTGGGACCAGTACGCGGCACCGGTGGAGATCATCACGCCCTACTTCGGCAGCTCCGGCACGGGCCAGATCAATGCCATCTTCCCGGTCACGCCGCTGGTTCATGACTTTGCCGAGACCGGGCTGCAAGCCCAGCCGCAGGTAGCCTGAGATGCCGCACCTGGTGATCCTCTATACCGGCCAGCTTGACGCCGAAACCGACATGGCGGCGCTGTGCCGCGGCCTGGCCGACAGCATGCTCACGGTCATCGATGAAGCCGGCAAGCAGGTGTTTCCCACCGGCGGCACCCGGGTGCTGGCCTACCCGGCGGCGCACCATGCAGTGGCTGACGGCCGCGCCGACTACGCCTTTGTCTACCTGAACCTGCGCATGGGCCGCGGCCGCAGCGCCGCCACACAGCAGCGGGCCGGTGAAAAACTGATTGCCGCCACCCGCGAGCATTTCGCGCCGGTATTTGAGCGTCGCCACATCGGCATCACGCTGCAGATCGACGAAGGCCCGGAGGTCTTCGATGCCAAGCACAGCAACCTGCATCCACTTTTCGGCAAACCCTGACCATGTTCACCCAAGATCTGATCCAGCAGCTCGCCGCCGAACTGAACCAGGCTGAAAAGTCGCGCCAGCAGTTGGAGCACTTCTCCAAGCGCTTTCCCGGTATGACGGTGGAGGATGGCTATGCCATCTCCCGCGCATGGGTCAAGACCAAGATCGGCGCAGGCCGGGTGGCGCGCGGCCACAAGATCGGCCTGACATCGCGCGCCATGCAGATCTCCAGCCAGATCACCGAGCCGGACTACGGCACGCTGCTGGACGACATGTTCATTCCCGAGGGCAGCGACATTCCGGCCAGCCGCTTCATTGCGCCGCGGGTGGAGGTGGAATTGGCTTTTGTGTTGGGGCGCAAGCTGCAAGGACCAAACGTGACGATCTTCGACGTGCTGGCTGCCACCGACTACGTGGTGCCGGCGATCGAGATCATCGATGCCCGGATCGAGCAGTTTGACCGCCATACCAAGGTCATGCGCAAGGTGTTCGACACCATTGCCGACAACGCGGCCAACGCCGGCATCATCACCGGCGGGCGACCGGTGAAGCCCGATGCCGTGGATCTGCGCTGGGTCAGCGCACTGCTGTACAAGAACGGCGTGATTGAGGAGTCGGGCGTGGCCGCCGCCGTGCTGAACCACCCGGCCAACGGCGTGGCCTGGCTGGCCAACAAGCTCGCCGCCTGGGGCGAGCACCTGCAGGCCGGCGAGGTGGTACTCGGTGGCTCCTTCACCCGACCGACCGGCGCTGTGGCCGGCGACACCTTCCATGCCGATTACGGCCCCCTGGGCGCCATTGCCTTTCGCTTTGTATGAACACACCTGCCAATACCTTCAAACAGGCGCTCGCCGCCAAGCAGGCGCAGATCGGCCTGTGGCTCGGCCTGGCCGACAGCTACAGCACCGAGATCTGCGCCGGCGCCGGTTTTGACTGGCTGCTGCTCGACGGCGAGCACGCACCCAACGACCTGCGCAGCCTGCTGCGCCAGGCCCAGACCATCGCCGCCTATCCCAGTCACGCCAGCGCCCGCGTGCCGGTGGGTGATGGCCATGTCGGCACGACGATCATCAAGCAGTACCTGGATCTGGGGCTGCAGACCTTGCTGGTTCCCATGGTGGACACTCCCGAACAAGCGACGCAGTTGGTGCGCGCCGTGCGCTACCCGCCGCTGGGCATGCGCGGCATGGCCGGGGCACGGGCTTCGCGCTGGGGCCGACATGCCGATTACGCCCATGCCGCCAATGACCAGGTCTGCCTGCTGGTGCAGGCCGAGACCGCCCTGGCGCTAAAGAACCTGGACGCCATCGCCGCCACGCCGGGCGTGGACGGCATTTTCATCGGGCCGGCCGACCTGTCGGCATCGATGGGCCATGTAGGCAACGCCGGCCACCCGGAAGTGCAGGCGGCCATCGACGACGCGATTGCGCGCATCCTCAAGGCCGGCAAGGCGCCAGGCATCCTGGCGCCGGATGAGACACAAGCCCGGCGCTATCTCGACATGGGTGTGCTGTTCATCGCCGTCGGCCTGGACACCAACCTGCTGGCGCGCCACACCAGCGCCCTGGCGGCACGCTTCAAGTCAGCGCCACCGGCGGCCAGCGCGCCCGGCCAGACTTACTGAGAAACTATCCCCCAGAATCCACAATCCCCGTCCATACAGTCACAACGAAGGAGCACACCGTGTCGCTATCCCGCCGTCAAATCATCCAGTCTGCAACTGCTTCGGCACTGCTCGCCAGCCTGGGCGCCCGGGCGCAAAGTATCGAGACACTCCGAATAGTCACCGGCTTCACGCCCGGCGGAACCTCCGACACCATCTGCCGCCGCGTTGCCGGCAAGCTCGCGCCGGGCTATGCCAAGAGCGCGGTGGTGGAAAACAAGACCGGTGCCGGCGGCCAGATCGCAATCCAGGCCATGAAGGGCGTGGCACCCGACGGCGCCACCATGCTGCAGACACCGATGTCGATGCTGGGCATCTATCCGCACATCTACAAGAAGCTGCCCTACGACCCGCTGGCCGATGTCACGCCGGTCTCGCTCGGCTGCAACTTTGATTTCGGCTTTGCCGCCGGCCCCATGGTGCCAGCCAGCGTGACCACGGTGCCGCAGTTCCTGGCCTGGTGCAAAACCAACCCCACGCTGGCGAACTTCGGCTCGCCCGCCGCTGGCTCGGTGCCGCACTTCATCGGCACGCTGCTGGGCCGCAGCGCGGACATCGACGTCAAGCACATCCCGTTCCGCGGCACCCAGCCGGCCATCCTGGACATGGTCGGTGGCCAGCTGGCGGCCGTGTCCGGGCCGATTGGTGAGTTCACGCAACACATTGCCGCCGGCAAGTGCCGCCTGCTCGGCGCCTCCGGCGCCAAGCGCAGCAAGTTCGCTCCAGGTACAGCCACCTTCACGGAGCAGGGCTTCAAGGACATGGCCTTTACCGAATGGTTCGGCTTCTACCTGCCCGCCAAGGCCAGCGCTGATGTGGTGCAGCGCCTGAACGCCGCCTTGCGCGCTGCGCTGGCAGCACCCGACGTGGTCGAGGGCCTGGCGGTGATGGGGCTGGAGTCGGCATCCTCCTCGCCCGAGGAACTGGCGGCACGCCTGAAAGCCGACACCGACCGCTGGGGACCTTTGGTCAAGGCCATCGGCTTTACGGCAGACGCATGATGCCCCCACGTTCGCCCACTGCGTGTGGCTCTCTGCCCCCCAAGGGGGCCTTCGCGCCTTGGGGCGGCCCTGCGGCGCTCACGCCTTGCGCTCGCGTCCGGTTGTTGCCTTGTGCCTGCTGGAGTAGCCTATGAACGCCGTTCTGAAACCTTCTGCTGGCGCCGCCATGCATCCTGACGAATGGCAGGCGCGGCTTCAGCTTGCGGCCTGCTACCGGGTGTTTGCCATGCTGGGCTGGACCGAGATGATCTACAACCACATCACGGTGCGCCTGCCTGGCGGCGTCAGCGGTGCGGACAAGCAGTTCCTGATCAATCCGTTTGGCCTGCACTACTCCGAGGTTACAGCCAGCAACCTGTTGAAGATCGATCTGCAGGGCCGGGTGCTTGACGGCTCGACCCATGCCGTGAACCCGGCAGGCTTCACGGTGCATGCGGCCATCCACGAGGGCCTGCCCGATGCGCACTGCATCATGCACACCCACACCACAGCCGGTGTGGCGGTGGCCTGCCTGCAAGGCGGGCTGCAGCAGACCAACTTCTACACCGCTCAGTTGCACGACATGGTGGCCTACCACGACTTCGAGGGCATCACGATCCATGCCGGAGAGGCGCCACGGCTGCTCAAGAGCATTGGCAGCCGGCAAGCCGTGATCCTGCGCAACCACGGCCTGCTGGCCTGGGGCCAGACCCTGCCGCAGACCTTTGCAGTGCTCTGGACCTTGCAACGCGCCTGCGAGATCCAACTGGCAACCTTCAGCATGGGTGTGGCCATTCCCGTGCCCGAGGCCATCGCGCAGAAGTGCACCCGTGATGCATTGCAGTTCAATCCCACCCACGGCGCCGGCCAGGACGTGTTCGATGCGCTCGTGCGGCAGGTCGACCGGATCGATACGGGATACAAAAACTGAAGGGCTCCGTGCCTTACTGATGCGGCTTGCGGGCCGATTGATCTCTCAAACCCATGAAAAAAGTGTGCATCTTCGGTGCTGGCGCCATCGGCGGCTGGCTCGGGCTGGGGCTCTCGCGTGCTGGCTGCGAACTCAGTGTGGTGGCGCGCGGCGCCACGCTGGCAGCCGTGCAGCAACAGGGTCTGTTGCTGCACACAGCCCAGGGCCGCAGCAGTGCACCTGTACGTGCCAGTGCCGACCCGGCTCAGCTCGGCGTGCAAGACCTGGTGGTGATCGCCGTCAAGGCGCCGGCGCTGGCAGCAGTGGCACGCGGCATCGCGCCGCTCTTGGGCCCGGACACCGTGG
>JANMKM010000407.1:0-4096 GCA_031372035.1 Rhodoferax sp.
TGTTGGCCGGGCGCCTACGGGCGCCTGCGCTTGGCAGGCGGAGCGCGCTGCGCCCGGTGAACTTCGCAGCCTCCGTGCGCCGGCACGCGTTCCCGTAACATCGACCGCTTGCCGTAGCAAGGAACCCGCACCATGCACACAGCCTCGTGGTATTCAGGCC
Organism: Rhodoferax sp.; assembly: GCA_031372035.1. Classification (GTDB taxonomy): domain Bacteria; phylum Pseudomonadota; class Gammaproteobacteria; order Burkholderiales; family Burkholderiaceae_C; genus CAISIP01. The sequence goes on from JANMKM010000407.1 coordinate 161, forward strand.
TCGCCAAACACGCTGCGCGTTTCTGCGGCAAGCCCAGAACCTTCTTTCTGGCCATCGCTGTGATTGCGGTGTGGATCATCACCGGCCCGCTTTTCCATTTCAGCGACACCTGGCAGCTGGTGATCAATACCGGCACCACCATCATCACGTTTCTCATGGTGTTCCTGATACAGAACACCCAGAACCGCGACACCGAGGCGATCCAGGTGAAGCTTGATGAACTCATCCGGGCCACCAAAGGGGCGCACAACGCGCTGCTCGACCTCGAGGAACTGGAGGAGGAAGCGCTCGACGCGTTTCGTGGTCGTTACCAGGCGCTCGCAGCGCATGCACGTGCCGAACTCAGCCAGGGTTCGCAGGACACCGGAACACCCGAGCCATAAGCGGCGCGCTACCATCGCCGCATGCCCGCTGACGTCACAGCATCTTCTGCCGGATCAGGCGCCGACAGCGGCCGCCTTCCGCTGGACGCCCAGGGCATCCTGGAGCTGGCGGCGCGCTCCATGTTCCATCTGTTCTCCAGCATCAGCCAGGGCATGTTCCTGGTCGATCGCAGCGGGCGCATCGTCTGGGTCAACGAGGGCTACCAGCGCTTTCTGCCCGCGCTCGGCTTCAGCTCGGTGGACCAGTTTGTCGGCCACATGGTGGAGGACGTGATTCCCAACACCCAGATGCGCCGCGTGCTGGAAACCGGTGAACCCTACCTGATCGACTTGCTCACCAACCGCGCCGGCACCTTCGTGGTGAGCCGCATTCCGCTGCGCGACGAATCCAGTGGCGCGGTGATCGGCGCCATCGGCATCGTCTTGTTCGACCACCCGGAGACCACGCTGGCGCCGCTGATCAGCAAGTTCGCGCTGATGCAGCGCGATCTGGACGACGCGCGCCGCGAGCTCGACACGCAGCGCCTGCGTCTGGGGGGCGAACGTGCCACCGGTACGCGCATGGCCAAGTACACCTTCGCCAGCTTCATTGGTACCAGCGCAGCTGCGGTGGAGGTCAAACGGCAGGCGCGGCGAGCAGCGCAGTCGGGCAGCCCGGTGCTGTTGCTGGGCGAGACCGGCACCGGCAAGGAATTGCTGGCGCATGCCATCCACGCTGCGTCGGCCCGCGCCGCCGGACCGCTGGTAAGTGTGAACATTGCCGCCGTGCCCGACACGCTGCTGGAGGCCGAGTTTCTTGGCGTGGCGCCGGGGGCCTACACCGGCGCGGAACGCAAGGGGCGTGACGGCAAGTTCAAGCTGGCCGATGGCGGTACGCTGTTTCTCGATGAGATCGGTGACATGCCCCTGGGCCTGCAGGCCAAGCTGTTGCGCGCCCTGCAGGAGGGCGAGATCGAACCACTCGGGTCGAACCGCCTGGTGCCCTTCGACGCGCGGCTGATTGCCGCGACCTCGCGCGATCTCGCCGCTGCGGTGCGCGACGGGCGCTTTCGGGAAGACTTGTACTACCGTCTGAACGTGCTGCCGATACGGGTGCCGCCGCTGCGCGAGCGGCGCAGCGATATTACGGCGCTGGTCGAGGCTATTGGTGACGACGTTGCGCTGCGCAACGGCGCGCCGCTGCCCGAGATCGAGCCAGCTGCCATGGAGTTGTTGTGCGCGCAGCGCTGGCGGGGCAATATCCGCGAGTTGCGCAACGTGCTGGAGCAGACGGCGATGCGAAGCGACACCCAGTCCATTGACGCCGCGGCCCTGCAGCAGGTGTTGCTCGAGGCCGGCATCGAACGCGTCGTTACCATGCCCCGTGCCGTGAGCCAGCAGGAGCGGGAGGTCGTGACGGCGCGCCCGGAACTGTTGCGGCCGCTGGCTCTGCAGGTGGCGGAGACCGAACGTCAGGCTATTTCGGCTGCGTTGCAGTCGACCCGGGGCAACAAGGTGGCCGCTGCAAGACTGCTGGGCATGTCGCGCGCAACCTTGTACGCCCGGCTGGAGGCAGGAGCCTGATAATCAGGCAAATGTATCAATAACAGACAATTGCTTTGTTCATTAGTTGGGCATAATGCCGGCTGTTCCGAGAATTCCTTTACAGATCAACAGCTTGTGAGCGGGCACGTTCCGTGCGATGCTGGTTCTGACCATTCATTATTCAGGAGACACCCCATGTACCGTCGAATGCTCGTAGCGCTGGCTGCGTTGCTTACTACCGCCGCTGTTTCTCTTGGCGCGACAGCGCAGTCCAAGGAGATCAAGATTGCCTTGATCGCCAGCAAGACGGGCCCGCTGGAGGCCTATGCCAAGCAGACTATTGTCGGATTCATGATGGGTCTGGACTACGCTACCGCGGGCAGCATGCAGGTCGGTGGCAAAAAGCTGGTGGTGATCGAGAAGGACGATCAGGGCAAGCCTGACGTGGGCAAGAGCCTGCTGGCCGCCGCCTATGCCGACGAAAAGGTGGACATCGCCGTAGGTCCGACCGCGTCGCCGGTGGCGCTGGCGATGCTGCCGGTAGCCGAGGAGTACAAGAAGATTCTGCTGGTGGAGCCTGCCGTGGCTGACTCCATCACGGGCGACAAGTGGAACAAGTACATCTTCCGCACCGGCCGCAACAGTTCGCAGGATGCCGCCTCCAACGCGGTCGCCCTAGACACCGCTGGCACGGTCGTCGCCACCCTGGCCAATGACAACGCGTTCGGCCGCGACGGTGTGAAGGCTTCCAAGGAGTTCATGAAGAACGCCAAGATCGTCCATGAGGAGTACCTGCCAGTCGGCACCACCGACTTCACGGCCGGGCTGCAACGCATCGTCGACAAACTGAAGGACCAGCCGGGCAAGAAGTACATCTCGGTGGGCTGGGCCGGCTCACCGACACCGTTCGGCAAGATCGCCGATCTGGATCTGGAAAAGCGCTACGGCATCAAGCTTGCCACCGGCGGCAACATCCTGCCGGCCATGGTGGCCTACAAGCAGTTCCCGGGAATGGAAGGCGCGCTGTACTACTACTTCGGCATCCCCAAGAACGCGGCCAATGACGCCATGGTTGCCCAGCATTACAAGCAGTTCAAGACACCGCCGGACTTCTACACTGCCGGCGGATTTTCTGCCGCCATGGCCGTGGTGACCGCCCTGAAAAAGACCAATGGCGACACCAACACGGACAAGCTCATCAGCACCATGGAGGGCATGAGCTTCGACACCCCCAAGGGCAAGATGACGTTCCGCAAGGAAGACCATCAGGCGATGCAGAGCATGTACCACTTCAAGATCAAGGTCGATCCGGCTTTCGCCTGGGGCGTGCCTGAACTCGTGCGCGAGATCAAGGCCGAGGACATGAATATCCCCATCCGCAACAAGCGCTAGCCGATGGGTGCTCGGCTACTGCGCGGGCACCATGCGTCGTTGGGCGGTGCTCGCAATCCTCTCGTACCTGAAGTACGTTCCGGTTGCTGCGCTCCGTCCGGCTAGCCTGGTGCCCGCTCGCTACGCCGCTCCCCCATCGACGGGGACCACGAACTAGCTATTCCAAATGCTCGAAACCAAGGACCTCACGATCCGCTTTGGCGGACACGTGGCGGTGAATGCCGTCAGCTGCGCTTTCGCGCCCGGAACCCTGACGGCCATCGTGGGGCCGAACGGCGCGGGCAAAACGACCTATTTCAACCTGATCTCGGGTCAGCTCAAGGCGAGCAGTGGCACGGTGTCGATCAATGGACGCGACATCTCGGCCTTGAGCGTCTCGGCGCGCACCCACGCCGGACTGGGCCGGGCGTTCCAGCTCACCAATCTTTTCCCCAACCTGTCGGTCCTGGAAAACGTACGGCTCGCCGTGCAGGCGACCCGGGCTGGTGCGCACCGACGCGGGCTGAATCTGTGGAGCATCTGGAGTGACCACGCCGACCTGACCCGTCGCGCCGATGAAATCCTCGCAGCCGTGGCCATGAAGGACCGGGAAAACGCCACAGTCGCCAGCCTGCCGCATGGCGACCAGCGCAAGCTC
>JANMKM010000459.1:0-1563 GCA_031372035.1 Rhodoferax sp.
TTGGGTGTAGGCGCGCGCCAGCAACTCGGACAGGTTGAGGTAACCCTGTGTGTTTTGCACCAGCAAAACCATGCGCGAAAGCGACTGGGTTTCGCCGCCCAGGCCCTCGAATACCACCTCGGCGCCTATCAAGGGCTTGACACCGGCCGCACGCGTGGCCTTGTAAAACTTGATCGCGCCAAACAGATTGTTGATGTCGGTGATGGCCAGCGCGGGCTGCCCGTCGGCGGCCGCGGCGCTGACGATTTCATCGATGCGATTGGTACCGTCGACGACGGAAAATTCGGTGTGCAGGCGCAGGTGAACAAACATGCGCCATTGTAGGTTTCAGGCGCGAAATTTGGCCGCCACGTCGGCAATACGTTTACCAAAAAGTTCGGCGGTCGCCAGGTCGCCGCCGTGCATGGCGTCGGTCCCGCCATCGGAAGGCGACTGGGCCATGGCGCCGCTGTACGACACCAGGTTGTTGATGTCCTTGCGCGTGCTGGCCCTGGTGTTGGCCGGCATCAGGCCCTGGCTGACCCAGATCATGCCGTGCTGCATGGCCAAGGCGAACAAGGTGTTGAGGGTCGAGAGCTTGTCGCCGTTCAAGCCCGCGCTGTTGGTAAAACCACCCGCCAGCTTGTCCTTCCAGGCCTGCGCGTACCACTGCTTGCTGGAGGCATCGGCAAACTTCTTGAACTGCCAGCTCACATTGGCCATGTAGGTGGGCGAACCGAAAATAATGGCGCCGGCGCCATTCAATGTGTCCCAGCCCCCCGCCGGCAGATTGCCCTCGGCATCGATCGCCACCAGTTCCGCGTCGGCGCCCTTGGCCACTGCCTGCGCCATACGCAAGGTATGCCCGTAACCCGAGTGAAATACCACCGCTATTTTTGCCATTTCACGAATCCTTGAATCAGCCGCGATGGAAAGAGCGGGCACCCGCTCTTCCACCCAAAACGTCCATGCTGGTCTTCAGGCCGCCAGGTCGAACACCAGCACCTCGGCGTCCTTGCCACCGTCGAGCGTCACGGACGATTCGTTCCGGACCAGCGCCGCATCCCCCGCGCCCAGCGCCTGGTCGTTGACCCGCAACTCTCCGCGCACCAGGTGTACGTAGCCCTTGCGTGCCGGGTTCAGCGCCAGCGTGGCGGACTCGGCGCCGTCGAGCAGCCCGGCGTAGACCGCGGCATCGGCGTGGATGGTCACTGAACCTTGCCTCCCGTCGCTGGAAGCCACCAAGCGCAACACGCCACGTTTTTCCGCGTCGGTAAAGGTTTTTTGCTCGTAGCCAGGCTGGATGCCGGCCAGGTTGGGCTCGATCCAGATCTGCAGAAAATGCGTGGTGTCGTTGGGCGCGTGGTTGAACTCGCTGTGCCGCACGCCGGTGCCCGCGCTCATGCGCTGCACGTCGCCGGGCGGGATGCCCTTGACGTTGCCCAGTGTGTCCTTGTGCGCCAGATTGCCCTGGAGCACGTAACTGATGATTTCCATGTCGCGGTGGCCATGGGTGCCGAAACCGGTGCCGGCCGTGATGCCGGCCGGCGCCTCGGGGCGGCCCTGATCCCGCAGGGGCACCCC
>JANMKM010000556.1:0-2582 GCA_031372035.1 Rhodoferax sp.
GGCTGCACACCATCCTGTTCGAGATCCCGGTGCTGGCCATTGTCAACGAGGTCTACTTTCGCCATACCCAGCGGGTGCCGGATTTTGTGCAGGGCCGGGCGCGCCTGGAACAGAAGATCGATCAGTTGCGTGGCCCTGGCATGGCTGAGCTCAAGATCGCTGATTACGGTACCCGCCGGCGTTTCTCGAAGGCCTGGCATGAGGAGGTGTTGCGGGTGTTGCGTGCCCGCCTGGGCACGGCCCAGAGCCCGGGCAACGCCAATGGCGTTGTCGGACAGTTGGCCGGGACCAGCAATGTGCTATTCGCTATGAAGCTTGGCCTGACACCCCTGGGCACCATGGCCCATGAGTATTTGCAGGCATGCCAGGCGCTCGGGCCACGGTTGCGTGACAGCCAGATCTATGCTTTTGAATCGTGGGCCAAGGAGTACCGCGGTGATCTGGGAATTGCTTTGTCCGACGTGTATGGGATGAACGCATTCTTGCGCGACTTTGACATGTACTTCTGCAAGCTGTTCGATGGTGCGCGGCATGACAGTGGCGATCCGTTCAGCTGGGGTGAGCGCATGATCGACCACTACGGCCGCAATCGCGTGGACCCGCGCACCAAGATTCTGATTTTCAGCGACGGTCTGACCGTGCCGCGCACGATCGAGTTGTTCCAGCAGTTTCACGGCCGTTGCCAGCTGGCATTCGGCATCGGTACCAACCTGACCAATGACCTGGGCGATCCGCCGGCGCATGTGCCGCTGCAGATCGTGATCAAGCTGGTGCGCTGCAACGGCCAGCCCGTCGCCAAACTCTCTGACACGCCGTCCAAGAACATGTGCGATGACGAAAAGTACCTGGCCTATTTGCGCCAGGTATTCGATATCCACGCAACCTCCTAGAAGAAGTACCAAACCATGTCCGTACTCGGCATACCTGTTGATTTCATCCTGTTTGCGCTCATCCTTCTGGGGGTTGCACTGTTTCATCACCACACCCTGCGGGTTGCCGTCACCGGCCTGCTGGTTGTGACCTTGTACAAGCTGTTTTTCGGAGACTTCTCGGGCGTACCCGGAGTCGCCGGCCTGTGGCGGCTGCTGGGCCATGAATGGGTCACGATTGCCAATCTGTTTGGCCTGCTGTTGGGCTTTGGTCTGCTGGCCGACCATTTTGAAAAGAGCGGCGTACCCGCGATCCTGCCTGACTACCTGCCCGACGACTGGAAAGGTGGCTTTGTGATGCTGATTCTGGTATTTGTGCTGTCGAGCTTTCTGGACAACATCGCCGCGGCGATGATCGGTGGCACGATGGCGGCAGTGCTGTACCAGCGCAAAGTCCATATCGGCTTTCTGGCTGCCATCGTCGCGGCCAGCAATGCCGGAGGTGCAGGCAGCGTGGTCGGCGACACCACCACCACCATGATGTGGATCGATGGTGTGGCGCCGCTGCAGGTGTTCGAGGCCTATGCGGGTGCCGTGACCGCGTTGCTGATCTTCGGCGTGATCGCGGCCAAGCAGCAGCATGCTTACCAGCCGATCATGCGCGATGCGCGTGCCGGAGCCCGCATCGATGTGGCGCGCCTCAGTGTGGTTGCGATCATCCTGGCTTCTGCCGTGGCCGGCAACGTGTACTTCAATCTGCGCGATCCGACGGTGCTAGATCATTTTCCGGTCATCGGCACAGCCGTCTGGCTGGCTATCTTCGTGACAGTGCCCTGGCGCAAACCGACCTGGGGCCTGCTGCCTGAAGCCACCCGAGGCAGTGTCTTCCTGCTCTCGCTGGTGTTGTGCGCATCGATGATGCCGGTGCAGCACCTGCCCGCAGCATCGTGGCCCACGGCCTTCGGCCTGGGCTTTCTGAGCGCGGTGTTTGACAACATACCCTTGACCGCACTGGCTTTGCGGCAGGGCGGCTATGACTGGGGTTTCCTGGCCTACGCCGTTGGCTTTGGTGGCAGCATGGTCTGGTTCGGTTCATCGGCGGGGGTGGCCCTGTCCAATATGTACCCACAGGCCAAATCGGCGGTGGCGTGGGTGCGAGGCGGTTGGCATGTGGCGCTGGCCTATGTGATTGGCTTCTTTGTCCTTTTGGCTGTAGTCGGCTGGCATCCGGACAGCAAGCGCAGCAAGTCTGTGGCCACGTCGCCGGTGCCGGCTGTGGTCCCTGTCGCTACGAAATGAGTAGCGGTCCGTTCCTTTTTCATGAGCTTTTCGGGCGATTCGCTCTCTCAAAATGATGACAAAACCACGCATTCTGGTGGCCCGGGCCATCTTTCCCGAGGTGTTGGAGCGGCTGGCAACATGCCTTGTTGTGGAATCCAATCAGGCCGACGAAGCCTGGAGTCGGGAGCAACTCATCGAGCGGCTGCGTGGTTGCCAGGGGATCTTCACCACTGGTAGTGAGCGCATCGACGCCGCATTGCTGGCGGCATGCCCGCAACTGAAGATATGCGCCAACATGGCGGTTGGGTACAACACTATCGATGTCGCCGCGGCGACTCGGCTGGGAATCCTCGTCACCAACACCCCAGGCATTTTGACCGAGGCCACCGCCGACCTCGCCTTCGCTCTGATCCTAGGAGTCGCTCGGCGAGT
>JANMKM010000492.1:0-8968 GCA_031372035.1 Rhodoferax sp.
GGGCAATAACCAAACACCGTAGCACCAGCTGCCACCCCTGCCGTGACGCCGGTGACCGTATCCTCCACGATCGCGCAGCGGCCGGGGGGCACCGCCAGTGCAGCGGCTGCCGCCAGGTACACATCCGGATGCGGCTTGGAACGCGGCAGATCATGGCCGCTGAAAATGCGCTCGCCAAAGTAATCCAGCAGACCCACCTTGCGCAATTGCAACTCCACCTTGAACTTGTCGGCACCCGAGGCACACGCTATCCGCTGCCCATGATGGGCGTGGATGGCGTGCACCGCCGCATGTACGTTCGGAATCGCCTGCAAGTCGGCGCTCAAGGCCGCATTGCGACGCTCACGAAAAGCAGCCAGCCAGTCCTCGGTCAGCGGTACACCCGTGTGATGCTCAATGATGGCACGCTCGTCCTTCACGGCCTTGCCGACGAACAGGCGCATGCATTCCGCCACGCTCAGGCTCCAGCCCAGCTCGCGCAGCATGTCGCGCAGCACGCCATTGGTGATCGGCTCGCTGTCAACCAGCACACCGTCGCAGTCGAACAGCACGGCATCAAATGTCATGGACGCATGTCCGGCGGCGCGCCCACCACCACCTGCATCACCGCCGTGTTGTGCGGTGACAGGCCGAAACTGCGGACATTGCGGCGCAACTCGTCCGGATCCACTTCGTTCCAGGCCAAGCCGCACTGCAAGCAGGCGTGGGAGTGAATGCCAACCAGCAGTACCGGCTTGGCCACCAACGCCTTGAAGAAATTGCGCAGCGGGTAGAAACGGGCCGACTCGCCAAGCGACCCGCGCACCACCTTCTTGCTGCCACAACGCAGGCAATACATGCCACGCACGGTGCTATCCATGACTCAGACTCCTCTCACAGCAGGTCACCGTCCACATAGTACCAACGCCCCTGTTCGCGCACGAAGCGGCTGCGCTCGTGCAGGCGCACGGCGCGGCCGCCGGGTCCGCGCTGTCGGGCAACAAATTCGACCTCCGCATGGTCGCTGTCGATTGATCGGTGCCCGCGCACTTCCAACCCCAGCCACTGGATGCCGGCTTCGAATGTCAGTTCACCTGGACGGCGGCTAGCGTGCCAGCTTGCCAACAGATGGTCGGCATGCTGCAGCGCGAAGGCCGTGTAGCGCGAACGCATCAGCCTGACGGCATCCGGCGCTGGCACGGCATCCGGACCCAGGAACCGACCACAGCATTGCGCCTGCAGCAACAGGCGCCCGGCTGCATCGGTCTGGCCACAGGGGCAAGCAGACACACCCGCCTTCAACCGGAATGCGCCTTGCGCCAGGCCGCCTTGTTGTCGTCCAGCGACTGTATCGGCGCGCCCTGCGCCACCCACTCGGTAAAGCCGCCGTCGATATGGGCCACATTGGTCATGCCCATCTCCTGCAGCGCGCGCGTGGCCAAAGCACTACGCCAGCCGGCGCCACAAAACAGCACGAATTCCTTGCCCTCATCGGCAAACAGCGGCTTGTGGTACGGCGAAGCCGGGTCGACCCAGAACTCCAGCATGCCGCGGGGCGCATGGAAGGCGCCGGGCAAGGTGCCGGCAGCCAGTTCCCGCACGTCGCGGATGTCAACCATCTGCACCGTGGGATCGTCCAGCTTCTCCCGGGCCTGGGCCACGGTGTAGGTCTTGACCAGCCCCATGGCCTCGTCCACCAGTTGTTGATAGCCTCGCGTAATCGGCATATGTAATTCCTTGAAAATTGAACGGCCGCGCGCGTTTTACAGATGGCGCTGGATCAGGATCTTCTGCACGTCGGATGTGCCCTCGTAGATCTGGCAGACCCGCACGTCGCGGTAGATGCGCTCCACCGGAAAATCACTGACATAGCCATAGCCACCCAGGGTCTGGATCGCGGCACTGCAGACCTGTTCGGCAGTCTCGCTGGCAAACAGCTTGGCCATGGCCGCTTCCTTGAGGCACGGACGGCCAGTATCGCGCAGGCTGGCGGCATGCCAGATCAGCTGCCGCGCCGCCTCCAGCCGGGTGGCGCATTCGGCCAGGCGGAAACCCACGGCCTGGTGGTTGAAAATGGCGGTGCCAAAGCTCTGGCGGTCCTTGGCATAGGAAATGGCAACCTCGAGTGCGCTGCGCGCCATGCCGACACTTTGTGCGGCAATGCCGATCCGGCCACCCTCGAGCCCGCCCAGGGCAATACGGTAGCCCTCGCCCTCGGCGCCAATCAGGTTGTCCACCGGAATGCGGCAGTCGTCGAAGTTGATCTGGGCGGTGTCGCTGCTGTGCTGGCCCAGCTTGTCCTCCAGCCGCGCCACCACATAGCACGGCGCGCTGGTGGGCACCAGAAAAGCGCTCATGCCCTTCTTGCCGGCGCCCTTGTCGGTGACTGCGATCACGACCGCCACATCGCCATGCTTGCCGCTGGTGATGAACTGCTTGACGCCGTTGAGAACATAGCTGTCGCCATCGCGCACGGCTGTGGTCTTCAGCGCCGAAGCATCGGACCCCACGTGCGGCTCCGTCAGGCAGAAGGCGCCTAGCAGGCGGCCTTGCGCCAGCTCGGTCAGCCACTGTGTCTTCTGCCGGGCGCTGCCGTAGCGCAACAAAATGGCATTGACCGGACAGTTGGTGACACTGATCGCGGTGCTGGTACCACCATCGCCAGCGGCGATCTCCTCCAGCACCAGCGCCAGCGTCAGGTAGTCCAGATTGGCGCCGCCCCACTCTTCCGGCACACAGATGCCATAGGCGCCCAGCGCTGCCAGGCCGCGGTGCGCCTCCTTCGGAAAATGGTGCTCCTTGTCCCAGCGCGCGGCATGCGGCCAGAGCTCTGCCTGGGCAAAGGCCCGTACCGCATCGCGGATCATTTCCTGGTCTTGCGTGAGCAGCATCTCAGCTTTCGGTCACCATGTGGAAAACGGCCGGCCATCCTGGTTCAGAAAGCGGCCCTTATGTTGCGGGGTCAGTCGCTCCAGCGTACGGCGCATGGCGCTCACGCTGTCCTGCACGCTCAGTGGCGCGCTGGCGCCGCCCATATCGGTCTGGACCCAGCCCGGACTCAGCGCCAGCAAAATGGCGTCCGGATAGTCGTGCTGTGCTGCCGCCACCACCATGTTCAGTGCCGCCTTGCTGACGCGATAGACCCAAGCGTGACTCGATGGTACCGCGCCAATCTGCGCCATTTCGCTGCTGATGAAAACAAAGCAGCCGCGGGCGGCAGCCACCAGTGGCGCCACCTGCGGAATCAGCTGCATGGCGCCGAGCACGTTGGTGTGCATGGTGCGATCGAAGTCCTCACGCGTTGGCGCTTCGGTGGCACCGGAGCGCAGCATCACGCCGGCCACATACAGGGCGATGTCGATGCGTTCACCCTCCAGCTGGCAGGCCATGCCGCTACTGCTGGCCGGGTCCGTGACATCGAGCGGCAGCGCCTGGGCTCCCAGCGCCCGCAGACGCTGCAGGCCAGCCGCGTCGCGCGATGTCGCCAGCACCCGGTCTCCGGCTGCCAGGTATTGGCGCGCAAACTCCAGCCCGATGCCGCGCGAAGCGCCGATGACCAGCACGGTTTTCAATGCCGTCGGCTCCTGGAAAGACCTGTTTCAACCTCATTTTTCAGAAGCAAAAACAGCCGCAAACTGCATGAATAAGGCACGGATCGCTCCTGCAATCAGAGCATCTCGAGTGCCACAGCGGTTGCTTCACCGCCACCGATGCACAGGGTGGCCAGGCCTCGCTTCAGCCCGCGAGCGCGCAGCGCATGCATCAGCGTGACCATGATCCGGGCGCCACTGGCGCCAATGGGGTGCCCCAAAGCGCAGGCGCCACCATTCACATTGACGATCTCGTGCGCCACCTTGAGCTCCGTCATCAGCGCCAGCGGCACCACGGCAAAGGCCTCGTTCACCTCCCACAGGTCGACGTCGGACACGCTCCAGCCGGCCTTGGCCAGGGCCTTCTGCGTGGCACCGACTGGCGCCGTGGTGAACCAGTTCGGCTCCTGGGCGTGCATGGCGTGGCTGACGATGCGTGCCAGGGGTGTGAGGCCCAGGCGCTGTGCGGTGGAGGCGCGCATCATCACCATCGCAGCAGCGCCGTCGTTGATGGAGGAACTCGACGCGGCCGTGATGGTGCCGTCTTTCTTGAAGGCCGGCTTCAGCGTAGGGATCTTTTCCAGCTTGATCTTGCCGGGCCCCTCGTCAATCGAAATGACGGTATCGCCGCCACGGCTCTTGACAGTCACCGGCGTGATCTCTGTCGCAAACGCGCCTGAGGTGGTGGCAGCCTGGGCCCGCTGCACGCTGGCAGTAGCGAAATGGTCCTGCTGCTCCCGACTGAAACTGTACTTCGCGGCGCAGTCCTCGCCGAAGGTACCCATGGAGCGCCCGGCCTCGTAGGCGTCTTCCAGGCCGTCAAGCATCATGTGGTCAAAGATCCGGTCGTGGCCGATGCGAATCCCGCTGCGGCCCTTCGGCAGCAGAAAAGGCGCGTTGGTCATGCTCTCCATGCCACCGGCCACCATCACCTCGTGGCTGCCGGCCAGCAGCATGTCGTGGGCAAACATGGCGGCCTTCATGCCCGAGCCGCACATCTTGGACAGCGTCACTGCACCGGCGCTCTTGGGCAGGCCGCCCTTGAATGCCGCCTGGCGCGCCGGCGCCTGCCCCTGGCCCGCCATCAGGCAGTTGCCAAACAGCACCTCAGTCACCAGCTCCGGCGCCACGCCGGCGCGCTCGATCGCGGCGCGGATCGCAGCGCCGCCAAGGTCATGCGCCGCAAGACTGGAAAAGTCGCCCTGGAAGCCACCCATGGGCGTACGGGCAGCTGCGACAATGACGATGGAATCAGACATGGTTTTCTCCTGGACTGGGTTGAATGCCATTGCCATGCTCCTGCGCAGCAATGTGAAGGATGTACTCCTGGAACTACGGGTCTTCACCCCGCAACAACAGCGGCAAGGCCTGCACGAAGTGCTCGCGCCGGCACCATTCGCGCATGAAGTCGTCCCAGCTGTTCCAGCGCCGGCGTTCGACCTCGTTCATGCTCGCGTTCCAGGCCACGATATAGGCCCGCTCGAACAGCGAAATCAGCATGTCATAAATCACCAGCGTGCGCTCATTTTGCTCTGCTGTGGGATTGGACAGCGGCTCTTGGGTGCGCAGCCTCAGGTCGGAGTTGGCCAGCACCACCTTCAGGAAGTCGTTGTAGGCGTCGGACAGCAGCTGGTAGGCCTCCTCCTCCTCGCTGTCACGCTCCTTGCGCTCACCCCAGACGAAGAAGGCGATGGCAAAGGGCAAACCCAGCGTGGTCACCACAAAGCTGGCGAATTCCCAGGCGTCGCGGCTGCTCATGTCCATCGGCCGGCCTTGGTTCAGCGCTTCCTCAGGGCCGTAGCTTGGAACGCGCCATCACGACGCCTTCGACCGCGCTGCGGTACAACGGCTGGATCGTCTCGGTGCCAGAAACAGTCATGCGCAAGTCCTGCAGCAGGCCATCATGCACGCCAAAGGCCCAACCATGAACACTCACCTTCTGGCCCTTGGCCCAGGCATCGACCATCACAGTGCTGACACAGACGTTGACCACCTGCTCGATCACGTTGAAGTCGCACAGCGCATCGGCGCGCGCCGCTTCCGGCATGTGTTCCAGCAGACCGCGGTGCCGATCGCGCACATCCTGGATATGCCGGATCCAGTTGTCTGCCAGGCCGACCCGGGTACCGGACAGGGCCGCCTGGACGCCCGAGCAGCCGTAGTGGCCCACCACCATGATGTGCTCCACCTTGAGCATGTCCACCGCAAACTGGATCGCCGACAAGGCGTTCAAGTCCGAATGCACGACGATATTGGCCACGTTGCGGTGCACAAACACCTCGCCTGGCTCCAGCCCGGTGATCTGGTTTGCCGGCACCCGGCTGTCGGAGCAGCCGATCCACATGTACTTGGGCTGCTGCTGCTGAACCAGCCCGGTGAAGAAGCCTGGGCGATCCCGCTCCATTTGCGCTGCCCAGGCGCGGTTGTGGGCGAAGAGGTCATGGATTGAAGAGGTCATGGGATGCTATTTTCAACCACCGCCGCTCCACACCGCTGCCGGGCCCCCGTGGCCCACAGCGCCGCTATGGTTTACATAGTGCCCGGTGCCTGGCGGATCGACGTTGCAACTTGTTCCTGTTTCAAAACTGTGAAATTTTTCACAACCATGGTGAAATGCCGCACAATGTGCCGCGCTGCCAAACCTGCCAGCCGGGCGCTGATCATCAATGCCTCCGAATGGGGCTCCGTGGCGGCCAGCGAACAACTGCCATCTTCATATTTTTTGCCCTACCGGGCTTGACCACCAACTTTTGGCGCTGCCGCTTGTATTGTGCAAAAGGATCAGGATCTAGACCTTGCATTGGTTCAACGCTGCAAGGCGGGTGATCGCGAAGCATTCCGTGAACTGGTGGAGCGCTACCAGCGACCGGTCTACAACGCCGCGTACCGGGTCAGCGGCAATGCCGACGACGCCCGCGACATCGCCCAGATCGTGTTCCTCAAGACACTGGAGCATCTGCATGGGTATGACAGTCAGTACAAATTCTTCAGCTGGATCTACCGGATCACGGTCAACGAAGCCATCAACTGGCTGCACCGCACAAGACCGCAGGAAAGCCTGGATGAAGACAGTGACCTGGAAAGCCAGGAAGACTCGCGCCCGGACTGGCAATTCGCTCAGCGTGAGCTCGCCGACCGAATCCAGCAGGCGTTGACGACCATGAAAGCCAATGACCGCATCGTGCTGACACTGCGCCATTTCTCGGACTGCAGCTATGGCGAAATCGCCGAGATTCTGGCGCTGGACGAGAAAACGGTGAAATCACGGCTGTTTTCCGCCCGCCAGCGCCTGGCTGGCCTGTTGCAGGACCTGCGGGTTCGCTAAGCGACCATGGACGACAACACCCTGGAACTGATGCATGCGGTCGTCGACGGCGAAGCTTCGGCGGCGCAGCAGCAGCAGCTCGCCCGTCTGCTGGCGGACGACGGTGCGGCACAGCAGCAGTTTGAGCAGCTGCAGGCTCTGTCCGCGGCGCTTGAACGCGTCCCGCCCATGGAGCCTCCGCCAGGCCTGCTGGCGCAGGTGATGGCACAGGCAAAGCTGCCCCAGCCCGCACTGCCGCAGGCTGCAGACCAACTTTTTGCAGGTACAACTGTATTTGGATCGCAAGCACCTATTTCTGCAAAGCGCGGCGGGGTCGACCCCCCAGGGTTTGCAGGGCTTGTTGGCAGTTTTTTGGGTTTTTTAAAGGAGTGGACCATGGCTGAGCAAGGCAACAGTTTCTTCGGCAGTACCCGCGGCAAGGTCATCATCGGCAGCAGCGTGGCCGCTGCCCTGGTGCTGGCGGTCGCGACATCGTTTGACCAACCGCCGGATGGCAAGGCGACGGTAGGCACCATCGCGCCAGCGCAACGGGCCCAGGTGAGCCAGATCACGGCCTCGGCCGTGAAGCTGGGTGATGAGCAGGTCTCCCAGATGATGCAAACCGACCTGTACCGCAACATCGTGGCCAGCGACGCCTTCCGCGAAGCAATGAAAAGTGACGCTTTCCGCGAGGCGATGAAGAGCGACGCCCTGCGCGAGGCGATGAAGAGCGATGCCTTGCGGGAAGCGATGAAGAGCGACGCCCTGCGCGAGGCCCTCAAGAGCGACGCCTTCCGCGAAGCGATGAAAAGCGATAGCTTCCGGGAGGCGCTCAAGAGCGACGCCTTGCGGGAAGCGCTCAAGAGTGACGCCCTGCGCGAAGCCATGAAGGTCGATGCCTTCCGCGAAGCCCTCAAGAGCGACGCCTTCCGCGAGGCGGCGCGCAGCGATGCCCTGCGCGAGGCGATGAAGACCGACGCCCTGCGCGAAGCCCTCAAGAGTGATGCTTTCCGGCAAGCGCTCAAGAGCGAGGCCCTGCGTGAAGCCCTGAAGAACGACGCCTTCCGCGAAGCACTCAAGAGCGACGCCTTGCGCGAAGCCTTCAAGAGCGACGCCCTGCGCGAGGCCATGAAGAACGATGCCTTCCGCGAAGCCATGAAGAGTGACGCCCTGCGCGAGGCCTTCAAGAGCGATGCGCTGCGCGAGGCGATGAAGAGTGACGCCATGCGCGAAGCGATGAAGAGCGACGCGCTGCGCGAAGCACTCAAGAGTGATGCTTTCCGCCAGGCACTCAAGAGCGACGCCTTCCGCGAGGCCCTGAAGAACGATGCGTCGCGCCAGGTAGCCAAGGCCGACGCCGGCCGCGAAGCGCAGAAGAGCGACGCCGCCAAAGTGCAGCAATAAAGCCACCAGGCCAATTCAAGACGCCCGCAACGCGGGCGTTTTTGTTGACGGTTTGCGCGCGAATGCGATTGACAGTTAGGATGCAAGCATGACCCACAGCTGTGATCGGTAAAGGCTTGATGTCGGCATGCCGTGCCCTGGTGATGCCACTGCTGCTGGCCACGGGCCAGCCGCTGTGGGCCAACTCCCTGGAACTCAAGTCCCTGGAAACCCGGGACATCCGATTGCTCTATGCCACTGAGCAAAGCTACCTGGCGCCCTATGCCGCGCGCAGCTTCCTCAATTCGTTCAAGTTCCAGCGCCGCATGTTCGGCTGGGAGCCGGATGACCAGACGGTGGTGGTGCTCACCGACCTGAGCGACTACAACAATGGCGGCGCCTCGGCCTCGCCGCGCAACGGCGTCACGGTCTACATCGCGCCCGACAGCCATACCCTGGAGACGACACCGGGGAACGAGCGCATGTACATGCTGGCCAACCATGAGCTGGTCCATGTGGCGATGATGGATGCAGCAACCGCGCAGGACCGCGCCTGGCGCCGCTTCTTTGGCGGCAAGCCGCGCCAGACCGATGCGCATCCTGAATCGATGCTGTACAACTACCTGACGGTGCCGCGCCTGAGCGTGCCGCGCTGGTACCTGGAGGGCAGCGCCTCGTTCATGGAAACCTGGATGTCCGGCGGCTTCGGCCG
>JANMKM010000493.1:0-3694 GCA_031372035.1 Rhodoferax sp.
GCTGTTGCTGGCGGGCTCAAGCATGCTGTGGGCGGCCCTGCGTTGAATGCGCGCGCAGCGACCTCGGTGGCCCCAGCGCCGGGAATGTTTGATGAACGGCGGGTAAAGCCGGTGCTGCAACCCTTGTCGCGTCGGCTGCGAGGTGCGATAACCCGTTGTATGAGCATGCCTGTGAAATTTCGAATCGCGCTATTGGCGCTGGCCAGCCAGTTCGTAATCCTGTCGGCGCCTGTGCACGCCCAGGTGCTCCCCACCCCAGGCAATGCCGACAGCGTCGCCGATGCCCGGACCTGGCGGGCTCTGTCGCGCCTGGGGTACGGCCCGAATCCGGCCCTGGTCGACGCAGTGCGTGCGGCCGGTGGGGCCCAGGCCTGGGCCCTGGCACAACTGGATGCCGCGCTGGCGGCCAGCCGCCAGCCGCCGCGCATACCCGAGGCCCTGGCCGACTTCAACGCGCCGCTGCCCACCACCTTTGCCGCATTCCAGAAGGAGCGTGAGGAACGCCAGGCTGGCAAGGAGGGCTACCCCTTCAGCCGTGACGTGGCCCGGCATGCGGCGCTGTGGCGGCTGGCGGCCTGCAGCCAGCCCGATGTCGAGAACCCGCTGCTGGCGCGCATGACCGAGTTCTGGTTCAACCATCTCAACGTCTTTGCCGGCAAGGGCGCTGTCCGGCCCTTCGTCGGGCATTACGTGGTCAACGTGGCGCGGGCCCATGCACTGGGTTCGTACGGCACGCTGCTGCAGGCCAGCGCCAGCCACCCGGCGATGCTGTTCTACCTGGACCAGGCGCAAAGCGTGGCCGAGGGTACCAGGACCCGCTTTGGTCCTGGTCGCGGCTTGAACGAGAACTACGCCCGCGAGCTGATGGAGCTGCACACCCTGGGTGTGAACGGCGGCTACAGCCAGCAGGATGTGCGTGAACTGGCGCGGGTGTTTACTGGCTGGACAGTCAACCCTTTGTCAGCCACCGGATTCGTCTTCGTGTCGCGCTTGCATGACCATGGCGAGAAGACCGTGATGGGGCACCGCTTCAAGACCGGCTTTGCCGGCCAGGCGGAAGGCCAGGAGGCCATTGGCCTGCTGGCCCGCCATCCGGCCACGGCCCAGCGCATATCCCTGCGGTTGGCGCAGTTTTTCGTTGCCGACCAGCCGCCACCAGCCCTGGTGCAGCGTTTGGCGGACAACTTCACGGCAACGCAGGGGGACATCCGCAGCCTGATGGCCACCCTGATCACATCGCCCGAGTTCTGGCAAGACGGCAACCGCCTGTTCAAGACGCCACTGGACTATGCCTGCTCGGTTCTGACCGCCACCGGTGCCCCCGGGCCTGGCAGCGAACCACGGACTTATGAGTTGGCGCTGGGCTTTCTGGCCGGCGCCGGCCAGCCGGTGCATGGCTGGCAGACGCCGGACGGCTACCGCACGGATGCCGCCACCTGGCTCGCACCTGAAGCACTGACCCGCCGGGCCGACTTTGCGCTGAACCTGGCGCGGCGCAGCACTGAGCCTGATTTCCTCAAGCCCTTCTTCAGCAGCGCCAGCCTGCAGGCGGTGGCGCGTGAGCCCGCCAGCATGCGCGCTGGCCTGATGCTGGCCGCACCCGAGTTCATGTACAAATGATCCAAGTTGCAGTTCCCACCCGTAGCCGCAGTGGCGCCGGCTTGCCATCGATCGCCGGCGTCCACCGGCGCCATTGGCTGGCAGCCGTGCTGGGTACGCTGGCGGTGCCCCCGGCTGTGGGCCCAGCCTGTGGCCGCAACCGGCCAGGGCCGTCTGGTGGTGGTGTTCCTGCGTGGTGCCTATGACGGCCTGTCGGCCTTTGTGCCCCATGCCGATGCCGCCTATTACCAGCTGCGGCCACAGATTGCCATTGCGCCGCCGGACGGCAGTGCGCTCACTGGCATCAGGCTCGATGCCAGCTTCGCTCTGCATCCGGCGCTCTCACTGCTGCTGCCGCTGTGGGAGCAGGGGGCATTGGCATTTGTGCCGGCGGCGGGTTCACCCGATCCGACACGATCACACTTCGAGGCCCAGCACCATTGGGAGATCGGTCTGCCTGGCAAGAACAGCGAGGCACCAGGCTGGCTCAACATCCTGGCCGGCCAGCAACCCGTTTCGGCGCAGCGCACGGCGCAGGCCATTGGCGTGGGCGAAGCCAATCCGCAGATCCTGGCCGGCAACCAGCCGGTGCGGTTGGTGCCACGCGGCCAGGCCGCCACGCGTTCGGGCGCGCTGGCCGACGAACGCACCCGCGCCGCGATGCTGAACCTGTATGCCGGCGATGACCGGCTATCCCAGGCCTTCCGCTCCGGTGCGCAAAGCCGCATGCAGACCGCGCAGACTCTATCGGCACCCGAAATGCAGGCCGAGATGATGGCCGCCAACAACGGCGCCGGTTCGCCCGCCGGTCTGGTGGCAGATGCCCGCAACCTGGGCCTGCTGATGCGCCAGGATCGCAGCCTGCGCCTGGGTTTCCTGTCGGCCGGCGGCTGGGACACCCATGCCAACCAGGGCGCGGCCACGGGGCAGTTGGCGCAGAATTTCAGCAACCTCGCGGCAGGCTTGATGCAGCTGCGGCGCGACTTTGCCGGGAGCGGCGACGTGATCGTGGTGGTCAGCGAATTCGGCCGCACCTGCGCCGAGAACGGCAGCCGTGGCACCGACCACGGCCATGGCAATGCGATGTGGCTGATCGGCGAGCCGGTCAGTGGCGGCCGCTGGCATGGCCGGTGGTCCGGTCTGGCCGCTGGCAATCTGCATGAGGGCCGCGACCTGCCAGTGCTGCACGACTTCCGCGGCGTATTGGCCCAGGTGCTGCGAGCCACTTTCGGCAGCAGCGACAGCCAGTTGCAGGCGCTGTTTCCAGGCGCCAGCTGGGACGCGCAGCTTGATGGACTGATGCGCGTTTGAGCGGGCTTTGCGCGGCTTTCGGTCCAGCCCGGAGTCACGTTCAGATCGACCTGTATGGATCACGGATACAGCACGGAGCTCTGCTGCAGCTAAGCGCCACTGGCGGATAACTGGCTTTAGTTGGAGCTGCCAATGCCTCTGGCAAAGGTGACGGTCCCACGCAGGAAACCGGCCGGCACATGGTTTTCGGCGTGATCAGGCCCTGGCTGGCAAGACTTGTGCCTGTCCCACCGTGGTACCGGTGTAGCAAGCCCGTGCCAGATGCGTGCAATGCACTATCGCAAACCCTGATGTCAGGATGGGCCAAAGACGCTACACCGAGGGGTACTTTGGCGAGATCGGCGAAAAATGTCCCGCGTGCCAAGAGGTGGCTGTGGGTATCTTTTGCGCACAGCCTGTGGCATTCAGAACAGCTTGGCCGACGAAGGGTTTGTCTAACAAGAAGCGTCGGATGGCCAACCGTCAGATTGCCCCTGCAACCGCATTGCAGGCAAGCGTTGGTGGATGGTGCTTGGTTCGGCTGGCTCGCGCATCTGCGCTCTGTCCGTTATGCCGTGTTGCCGGATTCCGTGATTGCGTCCTGGAGAAATCTCATGGCCCGTCGCTACCACCATTCAAGCCCGACTTCCCATCGCCACAGCGGCATCAGCCTGCTCCTGGCCCGATTGCTGACCCGCCTGTCAGGCTGGGTCTGGCGCAACCTGCAACGCCTGGGTGCTGCAGCCCGGCGCTGGCAGGAGCGCTTGCGCCAGGGTTTTGCTGCCAGTCCGGCACCGGTTGGCGC
>JANMKM010000533.1:0-1572 GCA_031372035.1 Rhodoferax sp.
TATAACGTATTCACCTCCATTCCTTACATCCTGCTGGTGTTCGCGCTGGCAGCGGTACTCAAGTCCGGTCCGCTATCCAAGACCCTGGGCACGGGTATCTGGACCGTGGTCATCATCCTGAGTGTGGTCGGCTGGACCGGGATTTACCGTCTGGTGCGGGCCGAGTACATCAAGCACCGTTCGCGCGAATACGTGCGCGCGGCAGAGGCCATCGGCGCTTCACACGCTTCGCGCATGTTCACCCATATCCTGCCCAACATCAGCCACGTGGTGCTGGTGCAGTTGAGCCTGCACGTGGTCAGCTTCATCAAAGCCGAGGTGATCCTGTCATTCCTCGGCCTGGGCGTCCCGATCGACACGGTCAGCTGGGGCACCATGTTGTCCGAAGCCCAGACCGAACTGGTGCTGGGCAAATGGTGGCAGGTGGTTGCAGCCACCGGTTTCATGGCCACCTTCGTGACCGCCTTTGCCCTGTTGACCGACGCCCTGCGCGATGCGCTGGACCCGAAGCTGCGCTGACATGGATACCAAGATGACCCCACTGATCAGCGTACAGGACCTGCGGGTTTCGTTCCGCATGAGCAAGCAGCTCACCACCGAGGCCGTGCGGGGCGTGAGTTTTGATGTTCCCGCCAACAGCACGGTGGCGCTGGTTGGTGAATCCGGCAGCGGCAAGAGCGTCAGCGCGATGAGCATTGTGCGTCTGCTGCCCGAGAACGCCATCGTTGCCGCCAGCAGCAAGGTGGTCTACGGTGAACAAGATTTGCTCACCGCGCCCATCGAGACCCTGCGCGGTTTGCGCGGCAAGGACATCTCGGTTGTGTTCCAGGAGCCCATGAGCTCACTCAACCCGGTCTTCACGGTCGGTGAGCAGATTGCCGAGGTGCTGCGCATCCACCTGGGGCTCAGTGGTCGGCAGGCCCGGGACCGGGCACTGGAGTTGATGACCGAAGTCGGCATTCCCGAGGCCCGGGCGCGCCTGAATGCCTATCCGCACGAGCTCTCTGGCGGGCAACAACAGCGTGTGATGATCGCGATTGCCATCGCCTGCGAACCCAAGCTGTTGATCGCCGATGAGCCGACAACGGCGCTGGATGTGACCGTGCAGCGCCAGATCGTGGAGTTGCTGGCGCGGTTGCAGCAGCGTCAGAAGATGAGTGTGCTGTTCATCAGCCACGACCTGGGCCTGGTGGGCGAAATCTCCAGTCAGGTTGTTGTGATGCGCCAGGGGCAGGTGCGCGAAGCCGGCAGCGTGGCCGCCATCTTCAACAATCCGCAGGACAGCTATACCAAGGCCCTCTTGGCTTGCCGCCCGACGCTGCAGGGGCGGCCACGGCGCCTGGCCGTGATTGACGACATTGTGAACAACCGCCCGATCATCACTGAACAACGGGTCGCCAGGCCAAAGCAGGATGCTGCACTGATCGAGGTCAAGGGACTGCGCAAGGAGTACCGGCTGAAGACCGGACTGTTCCAGCGGCGGTCGGTGGTCGCGGTCAAGGGCGCAGACTTTTCACTCTACAAGGGCCGTACCCTGGGTGTCGTGGGCGAGTCCGGTTCCGGCAAGACGAC
>JANMKM010000566.1:0-17868 GCA_031372035.1 Rhodoferax sp.
TGCGGATGTACTTCAGCATGTTGCAAAAGGTACTGCGTCCTTCGACCACGCCCTCATCCAGCACCATCAGGCTCTTCTCCAGCAGGATGATGTCCGCGGCTTCCTTGGCGATGTCCACCGCCGTGTCCACGGAGATGCCAATATCGGCTGCCCGCAGAGCCGGCGCGTCATTGATGCCGTCGCCCATGAAGCCCACCACGTGCGCATTGCTGCGCAAGGCCAGCACGATCCGCTCCTTGTGCAAGGGTGTGAGCTTGGCAAAGATCTGGTGCTTTTCCACTGCAAGCCGCAGCGCTGCCTCATCCATGCCTTCCACGTCGGCGCCAAGCAGCACGGCGCTGGTCGGCAGGCCGACCTGGGCGCAGACGTGCGCCGTGACCTGGGCGTTGTCACCCGTCAGCACCTTGACCGCAACGCCGTGGGCTGCCAGGGCCTTCAGGGCCGGTCCCGCCGACTCCTTGGGTGGGTCGAGAAAGGCAATCGTGCCAACCAGCGTCAACCCGGACTCATCGGCCACCGCATAGATGGACTGGCTGGCTGGCAATGTCTTCATCGCCACTGCCACCACCCGCAAACCCTCTTCGGCCAGCCGGGCGGCTACGGTCATGACCTTTTGCAGCATGGCGGCGTCAAGCGGCGCCACCTGTGGCTCCTGAGGGCTGCCGATGCGTACCTGCGTGCACACCGCCAGCACCTCCTCCAGCGCTCCCTTGCAGATCAGTTGGTGCTGCTCGTCGCGCTGCGACACCACCACCGACATGCGCCGGCGCTGAAAGTCAAATGGCATCTCGTCGATCTTGCGGTAGTCCTGGCCGAGCTTCAACGCCGCATGCAGCTCCGCGTTTTCCAGCACGGCGTGATCCAGCAGATTCTTCAGTCCGGTCTGGTAGTAGCTGTTGAGGTAGGCCAGGTTCAGCACCTCGTCCGAGGGCTGGCCGAAGACATCGTCCTTGCGCGCCACGGCAATCTTGTCCTGGGTCAGTGTGCCGGTCTTGTCGGTGCACAGCACATCCATCGCGCCAAAATTCTGGATGGCATCCAGCCGCTTGACGATGACCTTCTTGCGTGACAGCAGCACGGCACCCTTGGCCAGCGTCGAGGTCACGATCATCGGCAGCATCTCGGGCGTGAGCCCCACTGCGACGCTCAGGGCGAACAGGAATGCCTGGACCCAATCGCCCTTGGTGAAGCCGTTGACCAGCAGGACCAATGGCGCCATCACCAGTGCAAAGCGGACCAGCAGCCAACTGACGCTGTTGACACCGGCCTGGAATGCATTGGGTGCTGGATCGACTGCAGCAACCCTGGACGCCAGGGTGCCGAAGTAGCTGCGGCTGCCGGTAGCGAGCACCAGTGCAATTGCTGAACCGGAGACCACGTTGGTTCCCATGAACACCAGGTTGCTCTGTTCCAGCGGCCCGGTGGCAGCACCGCGGCGCTCGACAAACTTCTCCACCGGCACCGACTCCCCGGTGATCGCCGCCTGGGCGATGAACAGATCACGGGCGCTGAGCAGCCGGCAATCCGCCGGGATCATGTCGCCCGCCGACAGGGCCACCAGATCGCCCTGAACCAGGTCGCGCACCGGAATCTCCAGCCGCTGCGCCGGGGCACCGGCAGCAGGGCGCAACACGGTGGCCCGGTTACCCACCAGCGTTCGCAGGCCTTCGGCGGCACGGTGCGAGCGGCCTTCCTGCACAAAGCGGATCAGGGTGCTCAGGCCGACCATCAGCCCGATCACCAGGGTGGCCCGGGCGTCGCCACTGAGCCAGGACAGCGCAGCCAGTGCCGTCAACAACAGGTTGAACGGATTGAGATAGCAATGCCACAGGTGCAGCCAACCAGGCAGCGGCTTCTCGTGCGCGATCTCGTTCGGGCCGTCACGCAGACGCCGCTGTGTCGCCAGTGCAGCGTCCAGCCCCTCAGCGCTCGACTGCAGCCGCGCCAGGGTTGCCGCCGGTTCCTCGGTGGCCGCTTGCAGCAGGGCCGTTGTGGATGCACCGGGCGCGGCGGCAGCCAGTGCCGGCTGCGGACTTGAAACCGCCGTCTGCGCTGCGGCTGCGGGTTTTGGCGGTTGCCTGGTTCGCGCATGGGCCTGCCCCGTCAGCACATCGAGCATCGGGCGGCGCCCGAAATGCCGTAGCACCCGTCGATGCCGCAGGAAGCTGCTGAAACCCTGGGTCAGAACCTTGCGCATGCGGGATCACCCTGCCGTCCGGCGCAGGATGGCTCGACCCTGTCGGGTTGCCTCAGGCCGCGATGATGACCTTGAGCGCGTGGGTGTCCGCTGCATGGGCGAAGGCTTCGTAGGCATCCAGGATCTGATCCAGCGTGAAGCGGTGGGTGATCAACTGTGCCGGGTCGATCTTGTGTGATTGCACCACGTTGAGCAGCATCGGCGTGCTGGCAGTGTCCACCAGCCGCGTGGTGATGGTGATGTTGCGGTCCCACAGGCTCTCCAGATGCAGATCCACCTTGGTGCCGTGCACGCCCACATTGGCAATCACACCGCCCGGGGCGATGATCGCCTGGCACAACTCGAAGGTGGCTGGAATGCCCACCGCCTCTATGGCTGTATCCACACCCAGGCCACCGGTGAGCTGCAGCACGGCCTGCGCCGCCTGGCCATTGCCGCTGTTGACCGTGGCCGTGGCGCCAAAGCGCTTCGCCACCGCCAGCCGGTTGTCGTCCAGGTCCAGCACGATGATCTGCGCCGGCGCATAGAACTGGGCGGTGAGCAATGCAGCCAGCCCGATGGGGCCGGCGCCCACGATGGCCACGCTGCTGCCGGGCTGCACCCGGCCATTGAGCACGCCGCACTCGAAGCCCGTGGGCAGGATGTCGCTGAGCATCACCAGCGCCTCCTCATCGGCGCCGGCCGGAATCGGGTACAGGCTGGTGTCGGCATGGGGGATGCGCACGAACTCGGCTTGCGTGCCGTCGATCCTGTTGCCCAGAATCCAGCCGCCGGTCGTGCAGTGCGAGTACATCTGCCTGCGGCAGAAGCTGCATTTGCCGCAGGCGCTGATGCAGGAGATCAGCACATGGTCGCCGGGTTTGAACACAGTGACTGCGGCGCCCACCTGCTCGACGACACCGACACCCTCGTGCCCCAGGATGCGTCCTGGCTCGCAGCTGGGAACGTCGCCCTTGAGAATGTGCAGATCGGTGCCACAGATGGTGGTCCGCGTAATCCGGACAATGGCGTCACCTGCAGCGCCGATCTGCGGCATGGGGCATTGCTGCAGGGCCTTGTTTCCCGGGCCGAGGTAGACGAGAGCTTTCATGGCGGGCATATCCTATAGACCGTTTCGGCCCAGGCCCATTGTTGGCAGGGAACGCGCTGGTTTCTGTGTGACAGCCCACACCCATCCCGGGATTCTTACTCTTGCGGGCCGTGTACGCCGGCGCACAGTGCCGGCGGGCCTGCTGCGGCAAGATGGCAACCCATCCACAGCGCGCCTGACAGCAGGTCGTTGCTGCTGCGGCACCCACTTCCCAAGGAGCTTTTCATGACCCAATACCTCATCGCCGTTGTCGTCGGCAGCCTGCGCCGCGACTCGCTCAACCGCAAGCTGGCCACCGCGCTGGCGAAACTGGCGCCATCAGAGTTTTCGTTCAAGCAGCTGACCATCGGCGACCTGCCACAGTACAACCAGGACGACGACAACAACCCGTCACCCACGGTACTGAGGCTCAAGGGCGACATCACCGCGGCGCAGGGCGTGCTGTTCGTGACGGCCGAATACAACCGCTCGATCCCCGGCGTGCTGAAGAACGCTCTCGACCACGCATCGCGCCCCTACGGCCAAAGTGCCTGGGCCGGAAAACCTGCGGGTGTGCTGGGAACCTCGGTGGGTGCCATCGGCACGGCACTGGCACAACAGCATCTACGCAACATCCTGGCTTATCTGGACATGCCGACCATGGGCCAGCCCGAGACCTTCATCCACGCCAAGGAGGGCTTCTTTGATGCGGCAGGCAATCCTGGCCCAGACGGCAGCAAATTGCTGCAGAAGTGGATGGACAGCTATG
This sequence comes from Rhodoferax sp., assembly GCA_031372035.1. Taxonomy (GTDB): domain Bacteria; phylum Pseudomonadota; class Gammaproteobacteria; order Burkholderiales; family Burkholderiaceae_C; genus CAISIP01. Next base: position 4,036 of record JANMKM010000566.1, read on the forward strand.
TGGTCTGGGTCAAGCAGCACGCCGCGCCGGTGAGCACACCAACCCCGAACAAACGCAAGGACTCGGCGGCCGTCGCGGCTTCGTGAGGCGCCTGGCGCCGGGCCACCACCGTGACCGGTTGCGGCCGATGCATTCAGGCGCTGACGCGCGCCGGCGCGAAATCCAGCGCGCCGTCGTCAATCCGGCCATAGCGCAGCAGCAGGATGTCACGCGGATAGTTCTGGTACAGCTTCCAGGGCGGGCGCGAGCCCTGCTTGGGAAACAGGTGCATGCTGCGCTGCAGATAGCCGGAGCTGAAATCGACCCAGGGTTCGGGGGTGATCGTCGGGTCGTCATTGCGTGGTGTGCAGTAGGCGATGCCGCGCTTCTGCATGTGGTTCAGCAGGCGGCACACGTACTCGGCAATCAGGTCGCTCTTGAGGGTCCAGGAGGCATTGGTGTAACCGGTGGACGAAGCCAGGTTCGGTATGCCGCTGCTCATCAGGCCCTTGTAGCTCAGGGTCTTGGACAGGTCCACCGGCGTGCCGTCAACCACGATGCACATGCCCCCCAGCACCTGCAGGTTCAAGCCGGTGGCGGTGACCACCAGGTCGGCCGGCAGCAGCGCGCCTGACTTGAGCCGGATACCCTGCGGCTCAAAGGTCTCGATCTCATCCGTGACCACGCTCACGCTGCCGCTCTTGATAGCCTGGAACAGATCGGCGTCCGGCACCAGGCACAGGCGCTGCTCCCAGGGGTTGTAGCGCGGCGTGAAGTGGGTCTTGATGTCGTACTCCGGGCCCAGTGCCATGCGCACGCCACCCAGCAGCAACCGTTTGGCCCGTTGCGGGTCGCGCCGGCACAGGCGGAAGATGTACATGGTCAGCAGCACCCGCAGCCAGCGCGTGATGCCGTAGGCCAGCATCGACGGCAGGTAGCGGCGCAGCTTGTTGGCCAGGGCGTCCTGCGACGGGCGCGCCACCATGTAGGTGGGCGAGCGCTGCAGCATGGTCACGTGGCCGGCCTGCCGGGCTAGCTCGGGCACCAGCGTTACGGCGGTGGCGCCGCTGCCGATCACCACCACGCGCTTGCCGGCATAGGCGACGTCGCCGGTCCACTGCTGCGGATGCACCACCTGTCCGGCAAAGCGCTCAATACCGGCAAACTCCGGCGTGTAGCCCTGGTCATAGCGGTAGTAGCCGGAACACATGTAGAGGAAATTGCAGCTGATGCGCACCGGTGTGCACTCCTGGCCCACCTCTGCCTCCACGGTCCAGCGTGCGTCGGGCGTCGACCAGCTGGCACGCTTGACCTGATGGCCAAAGCGGATATGACGCTCGATGCCATTTTCGCGCGCCGTGTCCTGCACGTACTGCAGGATCGCCGGCCCGTCGGCAATGGCTTTGGGCTGCTCCCAGGGCTTGAAGGCATAGCCCAGCGTGTACATGTCGGAATCCGAGCGGATGCCGGGGTAGCGAAACAGGTCCCAGGTGCCGCCGATCGCGCTGCGACCTTCCAGGATGGCGTAGCTGTGCCCCGGGCAGCGGCTTTGCAGGTGGTAGGCCGCGCCAATACCGGACAGTCCGGCACCGACGATGAGCACGTCAACATGTTCCATATGCTACAAAATCAGTAGTGCTCCGTGCTTTATCCACCAGCTTTTCAGCCTCATTTCTCTCTCAATTCGATGTGAAAACGGGGCTTGCGGCGATCTTCTTGACGCCAAACATGGCGAGATCGCTGCGCTGCAGCAACTCAACCGCGGTATCCCCCTGTCGCGACACCGCCACGCCCACACTCAGGCCCGCCCGCAGCTCGTGGGACCATTGCGGCCAGCGCAGTGCTGCCACAGCCTGGCCGATGCGCTGGCAGATGGCATTGGCCTGCTCCAGGCTGGAGTGCGGAAACAGCACCACGAACTCGTCACCGCCCAAGCGTGCCGGCAGGTCGGTGTCACGCACCGCCGTGCGGATCGTTTGCGCCACAGTACGCAACACATCGTCGCCCGCCTTGTGCGAATAGCGGTCATTGATGCTCTTGAAGCGGTCCAGGTCCATCAGTGCCACGCAGGTGGGGTGGAGTGCATGTCCGCCAGCCGCCAAAGCAGCTGTCAGCTGCAACTCGAAACGGCGCCGGTTCGCAATACCGGTGAGTGCATCTTCAAACGACAGCCGCTCCAGTTCCTGCGCATGGCGGGCCAGTTGGTGCAGGTCCCGCTCGCTGCTGCGGATGTCCAGTTGCGCCTGCACCACCCGGTGCCGGCTCGCCAGGCTGTCGGCCCGCACCCGCAGCTGCCGGCGCCGGAAGCTGCGCTCCTCGGCCAGAGCCAGGTCGTGCCGGCCCTGACGGGCATGCAACTGGATCAGCAGCATGTGGCCCACATAGGCCATCTGCTCGAACTCCGCCACGCTCGCCTGCTGCACCAGCACCATGGCCTCCTGCTGTGCTGCAGGCAGGTCGCCTCGGGCCAAGTGCAGCTCGGCGCGCACCCAATGGACCACGAAATTGGCAACCTGGGCATACTTGCCCGGACGCGTTGGGTCCTGCGCAGCGTCTAGCCACTGCTGCGCAGGCGCGAACTCGCCACGCCAGCAATGCAGCAGCGCGTGGGTGCAGCGGCCAAAGCGCTGCAACACGGCGCGTACGCCAGGAAGCCCTGGAAACGGGGTGTCCTCGTCGAACAGGCCGGCGCAGCGCTGCAGCCGCTGCTCCAGCACGCTGGTCAGCAGCGGCGCGGCATCGTAGTAGCGGGCATGGAACAGCCGCAGCACCTCCAGCCAGGCCAGGTTGATCCGCGGCAGCAGCACGTGGCTTTGCTGCGGGTATTGCCGGGCCAGCGCTTCGGCCCGCTCCAGGGCGGACTGGGCATCGACAAAGCTCTGGCTCCAGAGGTAGGACACGCCGAGGTAGTTGTACAGGTTGACCTGCTGCGAACCCGGTGGCAACAGGTCGCCCAGGCGCACGCTCAGCAGGGCCGCCTCGACCGCTTCCTCGTCCCGGCCCAGGTAGTTGCAGCAATGGGCCAGCAGGGACAAGGCCTGGGCCTCGCCCGCGATGTCGCCCTCCAGCCGGAACAGCTGGGTCGCACGCTGCGCCGCGTCAATAGCTCGGCGGAACCGCCCCAGCACCCGGTCGTACTGCGCCAGGGCCAGCAGGGCCCGGCCCTGGACCACGCGCTCGCCCTGCTCTTCGGCCGCTTTGAGGATGGTCGAAGCCAAACGGCGCGCGGCCTCGACCTGGCTCGATTCGAGCATCCGCCGCGCCAGCTCCAGCTGCGCCAGCATGGCTGCCCGATCCTGCGCTGCAATCTCCGTCATGTGGCGAATGGTACCCGGCAGCGCAATGCTCACAGCGCGCGGGTCTGCGGGGTGGCCATGGCGGTGGCAACGCCACAGAGCGCAAGGGTCCAGACGATGACCGCACCCGAGGGCAGATCCAGCAGCGCCGACAGCGCCAGCCCCAGGGCGTACCCGGCGGCGCCCATGCCAAATCCCAGGACATGGCGGCGACGCCCCGACAGAGAACGCGTGGCCAGCGCCGGGATGATCAGGCTGGAAAACACCAGATATACGCCCACCAGCTGCACCGACGCCGTGACCGCCACGGCGAATGCGCCGTAGAAGCCGAAGCGGCCCAGCCGCTGCACCCAGCCCAGCGCCAGGGCCAGCAGCAGCAACCCGGAGACACCAGCCAGCCACCAAAGCTGGGTCGCATGCACCCACAGGATCTGGCCCACCAGCAGGTCCTTGAGCCGCTCGCCGCCATGGGGGTTACCCGCCAGCAGCAGGATGCCGGCACAGGCGGCCAGGATGAACATCACACCGATCAACGCCTCCTGGCTCTGTGCGGCACGCCGTTCGGTCCAGGTCAGCAGCAAGGCGCCCAGCAGCGCCGCGCTGACGGCCGCCACCTGGACCGCGACGCCACCCTCGGGCATCCCCAGTGCGTCGGCCGCGATCACACCCAGGCCGGCAATCTGGGCAATGGCCAGGTCAATGAACACGATGCCGCGGTCCAGCACCTGCGTGCCCAACGGTACGTGGGTGGCCAGCACCAGCAGGCCCGCCACCATGGCCGGCCCCAGGATGCTCCAGTCCAGCGCGGACCAGTTCACGGCTTGGCCCCGGCTTGCAGCAGGCGCGCCACCGTGTCATCGAACAGGCTGAACAGGTCTTTCGCGGCATCGGTGCCACCGACCGTGAAGGGAATCTTCACCACGGCGATGCCGGCATTGCGGTTCAGCCATTCGCTGGCGCGGCTGTCCTGGTAAGCCGCCAGCAGCACCATGCGCGCCGGGTTGCTCTTGAGCGTGCCCAGCACCGACTGCAGATGCGAGGCAGTAGGTTCTACCCCGGGCTTGGGCTCGAGCACCGCCACTTCCTTCAGGCCCAGCCAGTCGTAGAGGTAGCTGAAGGCTTTGTGCTGCGAAACCACCGCCACGCCTTTCAAGGGAATCGCCTGGGCATTCCAGCGCGCCATGGCGGTCTGCCAGCGCTGGCTGAAGTCGGCCTGCGACCGGGCGTATACCGCCGCATGGGCCGGGTCCACCTGCTGCAGCCGGGCGCCAAGCGCCAGCGCGACCTGGGCGATGTTGCGCGGGTCGGTCTGGATGTGCGGGTTGCCGGCAGCATGCACGTCACCCTGGGACCGGTCCACCTGCGCGGGCACGTCGAGCTTGCGGACGAAATCAGCAGCCGCAAAGTTGCCCGGTTGACCGCTCTGCACCTTGGCATTGCCCGACTGTTGCAGCAGGATCGGCAACCAGCCAATCTCCAGCTCGGCGCCTGTGCAGACCACCAGGTCGGCATTGCGGGCACGTTGGATCAGGCTGGGCTTGGCCTGGATCTGGTGCGGATCCTGCAGCGCATTGGTGGCCACCGAAACCTCGACCAGGCCGGCACCGAGCTCCTGCACCAGCGCGCCCCATTCGGGTTCGCAGGCCAGCACCCGCAATGCGCTGTGGGCGGGGCTGGCTGTCAGCAGCAGGGCCGCCAGCAGCACGGGAAGTTTGAAAGTGTGGGTCATGTTGTTCGCCTGTGATTGGAGCCATCAGTAGCTGTGGCCGCCATGCGCACCCAGGCTGGTCTGGTACTGCAGGAACAGCTGGCTGTCGCTGCGGCCCTCGCGCGCGCGGTCCTGCGCCAGTTGCAGCCGCACCCGGGAAAACTCGCTCGGGTTGAAGTCGATCATCAGACTCTGTTTGGAAGCTCGGTAACCGCTGCCGCCCATGGCCACCGTGTTGCTGGCGTAGTCGGGTGTGCCTGGGTCCAGGCGTTCGGTGCGCAACCCCAGGCGCCAGCGTGGCATGAACTGGTAGATGCCCTGCAGATACCAGCCGGACTGCACGGCGCGGTAACTGTCGGCATTGGCAACGGCGGCCACGTGATACACCAGGCTGCCATCGCGGCGGCTGCGCAGGTACTCGCCTTGCAGCTTAAAGTTGGTGCGGGTGGCGTTGCCATTGGGTGCCCACTTCCAGACCGCGTCCGCCACCAGCACCTGGGTGGAGCCGCTGAAGGCATTGGTCACGGTGGCGCCCGTCGCGTCGGTCGCTTCCAGGTTCAGATCGCGGGCCTTGGCCTGCAGCAGTGAAATCCCCGCCCGCCAGTTATGGCTCAGTCCGATGTCACCACCGGAATGCAGCCCCAGCGCCGCCATGCCGGCACCATTGCCACCGCTCGCGTTGCCGGGAAAGCTGCGGCCGCGGCCCAGCTCCGCCGTGAATTCCAGGTACTGCTCGGTCGGCGCCAGCCAGCGCAGCTGCAGTCCGTCGTCGCCATACTGGGTGCCCAGAATGGCCTGGTAGGCCAGCGGGTTGTCGACAAAGTCCCAGGTATGGGCATGCTGCCCGTTGAGGTATCCCACGCCCGAGAGGAGGCGCCCGGCCTTGAGCGACAGGCCACCACCCAGCGCTGTGGTCTGGATGTAGGCCTCCTCCACCGACACGCTGTCGTCCGGATGCAGCGCGATGTTGGCCACGCCGCGCAAGTAGGGGTCGATGCTGGCCGACAGGCCCAGTTCCGACTCCGCCAGCCCCAGACCCCGGGCGCCGGGTCCGATTTCACCACCGGCTGGCATGGCAAAGCCGCTGATGCGGTAGTTGGCTGGATCCTGCGAGGTGCGGGTGTACAGCCCCGAGAGAATCAGCGACAGCGCCGGGTTGAAGCTGTTGGCGCCGGCGGCGGCGGCCGGTACCGGCATGGCGGCCACGGCACTGGCTACGGCTGGCATGGGCACCGCCGCCACGTCCGCAGGCGGTGCTGCGGTGCCCTGTGCCAGCCGCAATTTTTGTTCCAGCGCCTGCAGCCGGGCTTCATAGCTGCTGCGCAGGGCCTCCAACTCCTGGCGCAGGGCCTGGATCTCGGCCGAACTTTGCGCCATGGCGCCCATGGGCGCCGCCAGGGCGAGCACCAGGCCCGCCGAAAAGAATCTGATCATGTGAATCCACTCCAGTTGATGCCACGGAATGACGCCAGAGCTGCGCACTGCGCGGCGCCGGCGTCACGATGCGGGAAATCAGACCGGAATGGAAGGAGGGGCGCGGCTGGCGTAGGCCGCAGCATTGCCGGCGCTGGGTGCGCTGGCTAAAAAGTCTTGCGGCGTCCGTTGTGGTAAGGCCAGATGCCCAAGCACTGGCGCATGGGTTGCGAGCGCACCGCCAACCACGGCCGCGGCCGTGACGCAGAGTTCACACTGAACCTGGTGCAATGCCTGCTTGCTGTCGGCCTCGCCCGCCGCCTGCGCCGCGCTGTGCGAAAGCAGGTGGCTGGCGCCAGCCAGCTGCGCCAGCGGCAGCACCATGACCAGCCACAGCACCCAGGCAAAGTGGCGGCGCGCAACAGCGGTGGCATTCAGGGCAAGCACCCGGCCATCTTAGCAGCCGGGGTCTGCCGGCCACTGCTCTCACAACCGACGCAAGCGTTCGCGGCCGGGCCGCAAGACCTGCGTCTTGCGCTCAGCGCGGCGTGCGGCGGCGATAGCTCAGAGCAGCACCCAGGCCCAGCAGCAACAGCATGCTGGTGGAGGGTTCCGGAATACGGAAGTCGCGCGGGCCGGCGCTGGTGACATCGTCAAAGCTGTAGTTGTACGGGCCTTCGCCACCGGGGACTGCCTGCTTCATGTTCTGGAACGAGACCGGGACCAGGCCGGCTGCATCTTCAAATCCGAGGAAGGCGTCGATCGGGCCGATGATGTCAAAGGCCAGCATGCCGCTGTTGCCCAGGACCTCGACATGGATCGGATCCGGCAGCTGGAAGTCGAACACCATGTCCACCATCGCGCTCCACATCCGGGTACCCGGCGGCAGCTGCGTGAATGTGCGCAGATCGTCAGTCACACCGCCGGACAGACAGGGTGGCGGCGGCGGCGATGGTTCGCAAATTCATGGGTACTCCTTGTGGGTTGGTGTGGCGCTTCACGGTGTGAGCGTCTGGCCTGACGATTCTGTGGGGCCGTCGTGTCAGGCCGGTGTCGCGGCCTCGGGCTTTGTATTGGATGTATCAGGGCGGCATGCCAGGCCGGAGCCTTGCTGCCTGCGGATGTCAGCCAGCGTCACATGGGCCGGCGTATGCTTGGGCAACCGACTTTCGCGAAAGGCCCCAGCATGCAAGACACCATCCCCGCCACCCTGATACCGGGCGACGGCATCGGCCCCGAAATCATCGACACCGCGCTGGCGGCAATGGACGCGCTGCAGGCGCCCTTTACCTGGGACACGCAGATCGCCGGCCTGGCGGGCATGAAGGACAGCGGTGACCCACTGCCTAAGGCTACGCTGGACAGCATCCGGCGCACCCGGCTGGCGCTCAAGGGTCCGCTGGAGACGCCATCGGGCGGCGGCTACCGCTCCTCCAACGTGCGGCTGCGCGAAGAGTTCAAGCTCTACGCCAACCTGCGCCCGGCGCGCAGCATCGTGCCGGGTGGGCGCTTCGACAACATCGACCTGGTGGTGGTGCGGGAAAACCTGGAAGGCCTGTACATCGGCCACGAGCTCTACATTCCGATCAACGACGATCCGCATGCCGTGGCCATGGCCACCGGCGTGAACACCCGCCAGGGCAGCCGCCGGCTGCTGGAGTTCGCCTTCGAACACGCCATCGCCACCGGCCGCAAGAAGGTGACGATCGTGCACAAGGCCAACATCATGAAGGCGCTGCCCGGCATCGTCCTGGAAACCGGCGAGCAACTGTGGAACGCCAAGTACCGGGACCGTATCGCGCTGGACACCGTGATCATCGATGCCTGCGCCATGAAGCTGGTGCTCAACCCCTGGCAGTTTGACGTGCTGGTGACGACCAACCTGTTTGGCGACATCCTGTCAGACCTGGTGGCCGGGCTGGTCGGTGGCCTGGGGATGGCGCCAGGTGCCAACATCGGTGCCGACGCCGCCATCTTCGAAGCGGTACATGGCTCGGCGCCGGACATTGCGGGGAAGGACATGGCGAATCCGACCGCGCTGCTGCTGGCGACCGCCATGATGCTGGATCACTGCAAACTGGTGGAATCCGCAACCCGGCTGCGCAGCGCCATCGACGCCACGCTCAACATCGACAAGGTACGCACCGGTGATCTCGGTGGCACAGCCAGCACCACACAATTCACGAAGGCCCTGGTGAGCCGGATCGCAAACGCCTGAGGCCGCTTGGAATCAGTCCGCCGTGATGCCTGCCTGCTTGATCAGCTCGCCATAGCGCGCCAGCTGGGCGCGCGTGGCGCGGGCCAGCTCATCCGGCGTGGTGCCGCGCGGGCTCAAGCCCTGCGCAATCAGTTTCTCCCGCACTTCCGGGTCGGCCAGGGCCTTGGCCACTTCGACCTGCAGCAACTGCAGGATCGGTTTGGGTGTGCCCGCTGGCGCCATCAGTGCAAACCAGGAATTGAACTCGAAGCCCGGCAGGCCGGACTCCGAGACCGTGGGTACTTCGGCAAACTGCGCCAGCCGCCGCGGCGTTGTCACGCCGATGAGCCGCAGCTTGCCAGCCCGCACCAGGGAGTTGACGGTGGCAATGCCCTGGAATGCGGCCTGTACCTCGTTGCCGGCCACACCCATGGCCGCCTGGGTGGCACCTTTGTAGGGCACATGGGTCATCGACAGCCCGGCCTGGGCCGCGAACAGGGCCATGGCAATGTGCTGCGGGCTGCCATTGCCACCCGAACCGTAGTTGATCTGCCCCGGTGACTTGCGCGCACTGCTGATCAGGTCGGCCGCACTGCGCTGTGGCGCGTCAATACCCACTACCAGGCCCCACTCGACCGTGGCCACCAGGGACACGGGTTCGAAGTCGCGCAGGATGTCCCAGGGCATCTTGGCCTGCATGTTTGGCAGCATCGTCATGATGCTGTCGTTGAAGCCACCCAGCGTGTAGCCGTCGGGCGCAGCCTTGGCCACCCGCTCGGCGCCGATCAGGCCGGCGGCACCGGGCTGGTTTTCGATCACGATGGCCTGGCCCATGCTCTGGCCCATCTTCTGCGCCACGATGCGTGCGGCATTGTCCACGGCACTGCCTGCTGCAAGCGGTACGATCATCTTGATCGGGTGGTTGGGGTAGGGCGCTGGTGCTGTCTGCGCCAGCACTGTGGCGCTGCACAGCAGCCCCAGCAGCAAACCGATGACCGAAATTCGGTGGTGGCGAGTCATGGTGCGCTTTCTCCTGGAGAACCTGGCTGATCGGGATCGGGCACAGTGTCGCGCAAAGCGGGCAAGCCCAGCTCGAGCGCAAACGCATCCAGTTGCCGCAGCAAGGCCGCAGGCAGCACCATGCCGTCACGCAGATTGGCCGCGCGGCGCTCGTGGCTTTGCTCGCCGGGCAACCAGATCCGCTCCACACTGGGCATGCGCTCACTGGCACGCAGCTCGCGCACCAGCATATCGACCCGGGCCTTGAACGCTGCAACATCGCCAAAGGCCGCAATGTCAATGGCCATGATCGCCTGGCCGGTATTCGTGACGCTGCTGTCGTCATGGTTGAAGTCGATCACCTCACTGCCCATGGCGGCACCGTTGAGTGTGCCGGCCAGCAGGCCGACGATCAGCGCCAGGCCGTAACCCTTGTAGCCGCCGATGGGCAAGAGGAAACCTTCGTCGGCGCGCTTTGGGTCCAGCAGCGGCTGGCCCAGGCGGTCGATCATCCAGCCCGGCGGCATCATCTCGCCGCGTTGCGCCTTGGCCTTGACCTTGCCATAGGCTGCCACCGTGGTCGCCATGTCCAGCACCACCGGGGGCTCCTGCAGCGCCGGCACGGCCACCGCGATCGGGTTGGTGGAAAGCAGCATGTCCAGACCACCCCACGGTGGCAGGTGGTTGGCGTTACCGACAGCGAAGTACAGGCCGATCATGTCGTGCGGCAGCGGCATGCGGGCATACAGCGAGGCCGGACCTGCATGGTTGCTGGTACGCGCGCCCACCCAGCCGATGCCGCAATGGCGCGCTTTCGCAATCGCCAGCTCGGCGGCCTGCTGCATCACCAGATGGCCCATGCCGTTGTCACCATCAAGCAGCGCCGTGCCGGCACGCTCTTCGACAATCCGGACATTCGGCTGCAGGTTGATGCCGCCGGCCCGCATGCGCCGGGCATAGGGCAACAGGCGGATCACGCCGTGGCCGTCCGAGCCCTGCAGTTCAGCCTCGGCCATCAGCTGCGCCACCGTGGCCGCATCAGCATCGGGCAGGCCCAGCCGTTGCAGCGCCAGGCGGATGAACTGACACAACTGTGCCAGGCCGACGCGTTCCTCAGCCATGGCGCATGCACTCCATCAGTGCCTGCACGGCGCAATCCGGACTGCTCAGGACATTGCCACCCATCACCTGTTGCACCGCATCGCGGGCAGCAGCCATGGAGAACTGGGCCAGCATCACGACACCGCAGCGGTGCAGCTGCTGCGCCGCCCGGACGATTTTTCGGTCATGGGCGGCAGAATCGCCACGCGCCAGATCCTGCATGGCTTCGGGCACGAAGACGCATTCCAGCGCGATCTGCTGGCCGCGCTGTCGCGCCAGCGCCTGCAGCTCGGCCGACATCGAGGCAATCGACGGCTCAAACGTTGCCAGCAGTCCCAGCTTGGCGCCACGGGTCGCAGCCAGGTCCAGCGCCTGCTCGAACATGGCTTCGTTCGGCTTCAGCGTCGGCAGGCCCACAGCCACGCCGGCGGCCTCAATGGCCGGGCCGAAGGCCGAGCAGGTGAACAGGATGCCATCGCAACCGGTGCTCCTGGCATAGAACGCAAGATCGACGAGGCGCTGCACCATGCCCGGTTGCAGGCTGCCGGCGAGCGCCAGGTCCTGTGACAGGCTGTCATCCAGCAGGTTCATGCGGCGCGCCAGTGGCCAGTGCCGTTCGAACGCTTGCGCGATCGGCGCCATCGCCAGCGCAGTCGCATGGATCAGGGCGACGCGCTGCAGTGGGTTAGACAGCCCAGGCTCGGGAGGCGTCATGGCAAATCCTTGCCCCGCTCAGTCGACGAAGAAGTCGGGAATGAAGTTCTTCGTTCCGGGCGTCACGGAATAGGGCTCCAGGTCGGTGATGCCATGCTGGGCCAGCAAGGTGTCGTCGATATGAAAGTTGCCGGTGCTGCTGCTCGGGCCGGTGAGGACCAGGTAGGCGGCGTCAGCCAGGATCTCGGGCTTGCGGCACAGCTTCAGGTCCACGCCCGGAATCATCTGCAAGGCAGCGGTGGCGATGGCAGTGCGCGGCCACAGGCTGTTGACGCCAATGCCATGGCGCTTGAATTCGCCGGCATGGCCCAGGGTGCACATGCTCATGCCGTATTTGGCCATGCTGTAGGCCGTGTGGTTCTGGAACCAGTGGGTCTTCATCGACAGCGGCGGCGACATGGTCAGCACATGCGGATTGCGGCCGGCCTTGGCAGACTTCTTGAGTTCGGGCAGACAGGCCATGGTGCACATGTAGGTGCCACGGGCGTTGATGCCGTGCATCAGGTCGTAGCGCTTCATCGGCGTGGCTTCGGTGTTGGTCAGGCTGATGGCGCTGGCGTTGTTCACCAGGATGTCGATGCCGCCAAAGGTCTCCACCGCCTTGGCCACCGCAGCCAGCACCGCGTCCTCTTCCCGGATGTCCACGGACAGCGGCAGGGCCTTGCCTCCGGCACGCTCCACCTCCTGCGCTGCACTGTAGATGGTGCCGGGCAACTTGGGGTTCGGGTCCGTGGTCTTGGCAATGATCACGATATTGGCACCGTCGCGCGCAGCGCGCAGCGCGATCGCCAGACCGATGCCGCGCGAGGCGCCGGTGATGAACAGGGTCTTGCCTGCAAGGCTCATGCTGGTCTCCTTCGGGTGGTGTTTCCGGGCTGCTACAGAGTGGAGAAATCGGGCTTGCGCTTCTCCATGAAGGCGCTGAAGGCTTCGCGCGCTGCGGGCTCGCGCAGCATCCGGCCAAAACTCGCACCTTCATCGATCATCTGCTGAGCCACCTGCGCCGCCTGGCCCTGGCGCATCAGGCGCTTGGTCTCGACCAGTGAACTCAGGGGCTTGGCCGCCAGCTTCCGTGCCTGCGCCTGCGCCACTGCGTTGGCCTCGGTCGGCGGCACGATCCGGTTGACCAGGCCCACTTCCAGCGCCGCCTCGGCCATGAAGGGCTCCCCCAGCAGCAGCGCCTCGGCAGCGCGGTGAAAACCCATCATCTGCGGCAGCAGGAAGCTCGACGCCGCTTCCGGACACAGGCCCAGGTTGACGAAGGGCAGAGAGAACGCGGCGTTGTCGCCGGCATAGACCAGGTCGCAATGCAGCAGCATCGTGGTGCCGATGCCCACGGCCGGCCCGCAGACCGCCGCCAGCAAGGGCTTGCGAAAAGTGCTGACGGCGCGCAGGAAGCGCGACACCGGTGACTCCTGGGTCGAGGGCGGGTTATGGAGGAAATCCCCGATATCGTTGCCGGCGGAGAAGATCGTGGCGTGGCCCTGGATCAGCACGGCACGCACCGCTGCGTCGGCCTCGGCCTGGGCCAACGCGTCGTCCATGGCGGCGTACATGGCCTGGGTGATCGAGTTCTTCTTGTCCACCCGGTTGAAAGTGATGGTCATCACACCGGCTTCGGTGTGGGTCAGGATGTCGCTCATGGTTGCTTCCTCGTAGTCAATCGTTGGCCAACAGGGCTTCACGCACAAAGTCCAGCCGGTCCTGGCCCCAGAACATCTGCTGACCCACAAACATGGTGGGGGCGCCGAAAATGCCGCGTTCCACAGCCGCCTGGGTCGCCGCCTTGAGTTGCTCCTTGACCGCCGGCTCGGCCGTCAGCGCCAGCAGCGAGGCCGGGTTCAGACCCGCCTGGGCCAGCACACCGCCCACCACGGCTGGATCGTTCATGTTCTTCGCGTCCACCCACATGGCCTGGAACATCGCGGCCACATAGGCCTGGAACTGGGCTTCGTCGCGCTGCTGCAGGCCGACCGCGCCGCGCATCAGCAGCAGCGTGTTCACCGGGAAATGCGGGTTGTGCTGGTACGGCACCGCGTAGCGCCGGGCGTAGCGCTGCAGGTCGGCAAACATGTACGGCCCTTTGGCGGCAATCTCGACCGGTGAATGGTTGCCGGTGGCCTGGAACACGCCCCCCAGCAGCATCGGCTTGAAGACCAGGCTTGCACCGGTCTGGGCGCACAGGGCCGGCAACTGGGTCCAGGCCAGGTAGGCCGTGGGGCTGCCGAAATCGAAGTAGAAATCCACGCTCTTGGGCATTTGTCATCCTCGTTGTTGTTGTACCGCTGCGCCGCAGCTTGTGCTCAGAACTTCTCCATCCACGGCCGCAGGTCCAGCTCATGGGTCCAGGCATCACGCGGTTGCCGGTGCAGCATCATGTAGCTGTCGGCAATGTGATCCGGGTTCAGGATGCCGTCCCGGTCCTT